>CAIOKW010000283.1 GCA_903858975.1 Oligoflexia bacterium
AGTCCACTGAGATACCCGCCTGGGAACTTGGGATCTGAATAAAAGAATGCGTTTAGCTCCCCTTCTACCTTGGCACGCTTTTGAAGGTTACTGGGCACAGTCTTCGGGTAAATCTTATCTAAAAGTCCCATCTGATAGGCAAGCAAATGATTACTGCTCCCCTGATTGCCCTGATGTTCTTTCAAGTTTTTCTCATAGATCTCGCGAAGCGCTGGGGCTGACTCTCGTAATTTTACATCAAAACTGGGATTCTTCTTCTTGCCTGCAGTCATCCCGGAAATAAAATGTGCGGTCTCATTCAAAATCTCACTTTGTGCAGACATCTCGTCGCTATAACCCACTCCACCAATACCCGATGCACTTTCAATCTGACTATGGGCTCGCGGACAGACTCCATTTACCTTTGCTGCATTAAAAGCCTCGCACACCAGTCCTGCCGTAATGAAGAGCTCAGGCTTTCCCAAGGGTTTTCCCTTACTATCCATTTCGGTATAAAAAAGTGACCCACCCTTATTCTTCTCTTGGTCTTTTTTATAAGTGTTTACTGCAAGGTCAATAGCAGATACCTCTGGGTGATCTTTCAACGCTGCTTGAAGAAGTAAGGTAGAAGAACTCGCGTAGCAAATTCCAAGACCATCTTGATCCTGAACAGGGGAATGCTCTAAGGGCATTCCTGGTTGGTCTAATCGAACTTCTTCACCTGGACAATCTGGGAGCGCAGACGGCTCGACCGCAAAAGAGCACCGCCCCAAAAGGAGAAGTACCGTACCGAATAAAAATGCGTTTTTTGGGTTGAAGGATCGCCGAGGCATACCCTTATAATTATGGCTTAAAAGTGTATAAATTAAAGCTTTATCTCGGTGCTATCGACCGGATCCGAGCCGAGTTCGTGGTTTTTTTGATCCTGAAATCTGCAGAAAGTTCTGAAACACTTGCCGACTGAGCTCCATCGACCTCGGCAAATATTGCCGAGTATCTTCCTCAATCAATTCAGGCACAAAACGACCTAGGGAGTCTTGAAAGATCTTTTGATTCTCTGGCATGTGTAACCAGTGTTGTATCGTAGGATCATCGATTTCAAGATGAAACTGAAGTCCATAAACATTACTTCCGTACCGAAACGCCTGCCCTGAGCAAGGCTCTGAAAAGGCGAGGTGCTCGGCAGACTTTGGAATATCAAAAGTATCTCCATGAGATTGAAACATCAGTTCGCTTGATTTGAAGTCACTAAAAAGGGGGTCAGCCCTACCCGACTCAGTCAAATGAACTGGAACCCAACCCATTTCACGTTCCCGATGCTTCCGAACCTCTGCGCCCAGAACATGAGCCAGAATCTGCGAACCTAAGCAGATTCCAAAAATAGGCATATTTCTTTTTAATGCTTCTTCAATGAGTTTCATTTCAACCTTGAGGTGCTGATAAATGTGAGACTCATAGACGCCCATATAGCCCCCCATCAAAATCAAACCCTCATAATTCTCGAGAGAAGGAGTTGCCTCCGGGGTTCGCTCAAAATTGACATAGCGTATTCGGATCCCTTCTCGTTTGAGAACGGGATCCAGGGTACCCAAGGCTTCAAATGACTCGTGCTGAATCAGGAGGACGCGCTTCACCTTTTTAATGATAACTCAAAGTGAGTTGGATTGCGACGAAGCCGAACCTAATAACCGAAAGTATAGGAAATCATAATCAATTCTCATTGGCGATGTTCTGTGCTAAACTGCCCAAGCATTTACGCTAGGAGTCCTTCATGAGTTCACATGTAGCCATCAGTAACTTCCAAATCCTTAGGCCCACTTTTGAGATGGAACAAGGGGCTTCGATTGAATTTCTTGCCAAGGCCCATGTGACCGCTGCAGAGAAACAAGGCGAAGCAGAACTCACCGAAGCGAGACTTCAGATGTTGCTACGTCGCTTCGGGGTAAAGCCAGAACAAATCAGCAAACGCGGACTCGAGTCTTATGAAATGTCATCTGAAGTGAAAAGCATCCTCGAGAGAACGGTCTTCTTTGGGAAGAAAGCTTCGGAAACTCTCAAGCGATTCTACTCTGACTCAACTGTCGCTCCCGCCCATTTAATTCATGTGACCTGCACGGGCTACACTTCTCCGAGTCCAGCCCAACATTTAGTGAACTTCAAAAACTGGCAAAATTCAACTAAAGTGACCCACGCTTACCATATGGGCTGCTACGCCTCGATTCCTGCCATTCGTATGGCAAGCGGTTTTGTAAAAAACGGAGATCCAGTGGTCGATCTTGTACATACTGAGTTGTGTAGCCTCCATTTGAACCCTGCGATTCACTCTCCTGAACAACTTGTCGTTCAAACGCTATTTGCTGATGGCTACATTCGTTACTCAGCCCTACCTTCTGAATCGGTCACGGAGGGATACAAAGTCTTAGGCATCTTGGAGCACATTCTTCCCAATTCAGAAGAAGACATGACCTGGATCACTGCGGACTGGGGAATGCACATGACTCTTTCAAGAGAAGTCCCTAAAAAAATCGGCGGAGCTCTCAAGGGCTTCGTTCAATCACTCGCCCAATCCGTTGATGCAGATCTCAGTGACCTGATTAAAAATGCAATCTTTGCCATTCATCCCGGTGGACCGAAGATTATTGATTCAGTACAAGAAACCCTAGAGCTCGAGGAGTGGCAAGTCGCTGAAAGTAAAAAAATTCTATTTCAATACGGAAATATGTCCTCTGCTACCCTTCCCCACGTTTGGTCAGAAATCTTAAAAACGGCAAAACATGGCCAAAAAATAGTCAGCATGGCTTTTGGTCCCGGACTCACGCTCTTTGGAATTGTATTTGAAGTCATTCAGGAGCAGCGTAAATGAACTCCTTAATCACCCTTCCACTCTTGATCCAGGGTCTCGCGATGTTGTTTGATGAGTTTTATTTTCACCGCAAGCGTGGTCTGCCCAAGTGGGAGCGTTTAGGTCACCCCATCGATACTCTCTCTGTGCTGGTGTGTTTCGGATACCTTGCGCTCTCAAGTGCTGAGACTTTGAATCCAGCGGTGTATATAGGACTGTCGATTTTTTCGTGTCTTCTGATTACGAAAGATGAGTTCGTTCACATTGAGAAGTGTACCGCTTCTGAATCTTGGCTTCATGCGATTCTTTTCATTCTTCACCCGGTCGTCTTATTTGTTTCCTTTAAAATTGCATATGACCCTTCCTTGAAGCCATTCTTCTATATCCAATTTGCTTTAGCGGGACTCATGTTCCTCTACCAAATCATCTATTGGAACTTGATCAAAAACGATGCTCCCATTGATAACTCGATTTATGATTCTCTCGGGGACCGTTGGTATACGGCCTTTGATGATCCCGTAGCACTCCTTCGCCTTGAATCAAAAGTGAAAGTACCTTGGGTCATCGAAAGAATTGAGCAGCGAATGAAGTCTCCAGCCAATGTTAAAATATTGGATGTAGGCTGTGGAGCGGGCTTTTTATCCAATGCAATTGCTAAGAAGGGCTACTCAGTTACAGGCCTTGATCTTTCGGAAGAGAGTTTAAAAGTCGCACGCAAATACGATGAAACCGGAAGCGTTCAGTATATCGGTGCCAATGCCTATTCGCTTCCCTTCCCTGATGGCTCATTTGACGTGGTGACATGCATGGATTTTCTAGAACATGTGGATCAGCCTGAAATTGTCGTAAAGGAAGTCGCCCGAGTGCTTAAGCCGGGCGGACTTTTCTTTTTTCACACTTTTAATCGCAACTGGCTTGCATACCTCGTCGTGATCAAATTAGTCGAATGGCTAGTGAAAAACACCCCTAAACACATGCACGTTCTTAGGCTTTTCATAAAGCCGGAGGAGGTGAAAGCCATGTGCACTGCCCACGGTTTGAACACCAAAGAAATGACAGGCATTAAGCCCATCTTTTCGACAATACCGCTCAGCGCCGTATTGAGTGGCACCCTTCCTGAGACCTTCGCTTTTGAACTCACCCCCTCTTTAAAACTATCTTTTATGGGCTACGCTGATAAAATCTGAAGGTATGGGAGCCACCTGGATTGCCAAGCCAATTGCAGCGTTAAATCAAAGTGAAATTAAACTTTGGAAAAGGCTCTCCCATCACAACACTCCTGTCAGTCAAACCTTGGCCTGGGGGAAATCTATCGACTCGATTCACGGGAAAAGTATTCTTGTTTTTTCACCTGAGAGAAATATCTCGGGGCTATTTATGATTGAAGGAAGCCGTGCTGAGTGTGTCAACGGTCCAGTCTTAGACTGGACATCCATACAGGATGCCAGCAGTTTAAATGAACAAGTAAGCCTAGTCGTTTATGCTCTTCATCAAAGTCATCCTCAAACCACAGAGGTTTTATTAAGGCCAAGACTCCTGGAATCGCAATTCAAGTTCTTAGAACAGCATCTCGCCTTCCCGATAGAACAGTGTGATCAAGCCCAAACCATGACTCTCGCTTTAAAAGGGGATGAACAAAGCCTCTTCCTTTCGCTTCCCGCGAAAATAAGACACGAAATTAAGAGAGCCGAAAACTCCAACATTGAGTACTCTGTTCGAGATGCCAGAGAGAACCTTGAGAATTTTTGGTCCCGTACCGTCGAATTCTATCAATCAAAATCACTTTTCATCCCTCCCCATGAATGGATCAAGTCCCTAATTACCAATTCAGTGGATCCTATTTCTAGCTCAATCATCACCGTAAGACATCAGCCCAGTCAGAGCGTTTCTGAAATCATGATCCTTCACCTCCATGGGATCAGCTTCTATTTCTACGCCTATGAAATGAGAACTGAATCCTGTCCCAACATTAGCTTAAACACCTATGCACAATGGCAGGCCCTTTGCCTTTCTCAAACCAAAGGCTCTCACACCTATGATCTTAATGGATTGCTCCACCCATCCCAAAAATCAGAAGACGATCACCACTACCGTGGGGTAGACTTTTATAAACGGAAATTTAAGGGACAAGAGTTAAACTATTTCTCACCTCTCATCCAGTTTGGAGCCACATGAATCCTTGGGTACTCGTAATCGGAATTGCAGCATTTATCGGATATCGCTTCATCAGAAGCCAACAAGTAAAGAATGCCCTTCCCGGACTCATTGCCCAAGGGGGCATGATTGTTGATGTTCGATCAGCAGCAGAGTTTGCCTCAGCATCTAATCCCAAATCACTGAACATTCCATTGGACCAACTCCCCCAAAGGATTTCGGAACTCCCCAAAGATAAACCCATCATCCTTTGTTGTGCGAGTGGGGCTCGAAGCGGTATGGCCCTTGGTATTCTGAAAGCCAAAGGATTTCAAACGGTTCTCAATGCTGGCGCTTGGACCAATACCCTCTAGAAACCCACATTCAAAACTCGCTTGCCATTTGGGTGCTCTTTCTGGAAACATGCCCCCATGCGTTTCATTTCACTGCTTTTCGTATTGTCTACCGTCCCCGCTCACGCTAGCCCCTCTACCGAATGGGTGAAAATAAGTACCGAGGATGGAGTGACCACCTATAAGCGAGAAATTCCGAACTCTCCGGTTGTGGCATTCAAAGGTGAAGCGATCGTTGAAGACTCCCTTGCAAAAATAGCAGGCGTCCTAGATGAAGTAGCTCGCGAAAAAGAGTGGATGGCCGACTTGGCGGAAAGTTATAACATCGAAATTAAAACTGAGTCCGATCGTTGGGAATACAATCGTACCTCTACCCCTTGGCCCCTTCACGACCGAGACTTTGTAATTCATACGATCATCAGCTTTGCTAAAATTCCCGTACCCACACTCACGATTCAAATGAATTCGGCTTTGCACGATCAAAAACCAGTCGTACCTGGCGTGGTTCGAGGTGAATTAATGGATAGCAACTTCACCATGAAATATGTGGCCCCCAATAAAACACTTTTTTCGTGCGAAATTCTCGCAGACCCTAAAGGGGTAATCCCTAAATGGGTGGTAAACTTATTTCAAAAATCATGGCCCCACGACACCATTACAGGGCTTAGAAAACAGCTACAAAAAAAAGATATTCGTGAAAACGAAACGGTCAATAAACTCCTGAAAGAAATTTAAATCAGGAGCCTGCTTTATCTTTTAATAATTTCCGGTTAAGGTAGAGGGATGTCATTCAGCAAATACCCAAAACTGCAGAAATTCTTTTCATCCGTCATCGTTGATTCTGATCAAGAAAAAGATGAATCAACCGCTCAAAGTTATTATGAGGCTGCATCTGAAGATGACCGCACCAAGCTTCAAGGTGAACTGAGAACACTCCTTAGCCAAAGTGAGCTTCCTGTAGAAGATTTTGGATCTGAAGCAAACCGTTGGTTTGGGGGCCAAGAAGACGCTCGTGAATGGCTCACCACAATGCTTGCTTCTTTTGACAAAGCCAGTGCTGCAGGCGATGTCGTTACAGTATTAGATTCAAATGGAACACCCCTATTAGAGGGCGATTCTGTTACCGTTATTAAAGACCTTAAGGTAAAAGGGGGTTCTAGTGATTTAAAGCGAGGAACTCTCGTGAAAAAGATCCACCTTACCTCTGACCCTAAAATGATCGAATGCAAGGTTGACGGGACTGTCTTAGTTCTTAAGACCGAATTCCTGAAGAAAAGCTAGTCACTCTTGTTTTTTAAATTGAATCTCAAAGCAGGTATTGGGATCAGAATCATTAAGCGTAATCGTAGCCTGATGGTCGTCTAGA
>CAIOKW010000284.1 GCA_903858975.1 Oligoflexia bacterium
AAATCGAGGGAAAAGGATTTGCGCTCTCACCCGCAATGAAGTCGAAGATTAAGGATCTTGAGCCTCTCATTTTGTGGTTGGCGCTTGAGGAGGATGTCGTTGAGATTTCAGAGCGGCCTGATCTGAATTTTTTATCGCGAGTCCATACAGTAAGAGGCGAAATTCCGGAGATCATCACTCACTCCGATGAGCTCAGTCGATTCACTGCTTTTGAAGAGTTTAGGCCTTGGGGTTTTTCTGAAAGTGCTTGGGCTCATTTAGAGAAAATTAAAAATAGAGTGAGAAGATTGCCTCATTTTTCTGGAACTCTTCATCGGGAAAAACTATTTAGTAAGGGGTTCTGGAAAGAGAAACTTAAAACTCCGGGTTCCGTGATTACATCTGAAGCAGAACTTCATCAGTGGTTTAAATCGGCACAGGAGTCTCAACAGGATTTTCTGGTGAAGACGGATCAGAGTACCAGTGGGCGCGGGCATCTTCGATTAGACCCGGATATGCTAAAAGACCCAGTCCTGCTTCGGAAGTTAGCTCAGCGCTTATCCTCCTCGGGTACGCTCGTGATTGAGCCCTTTTACGAGAAATTAGCTGATTTTTCGGTTCAATATGAGATTCATGCTGACGGACGAGTCTCTGAGTTTCCGCCCCGGATGTTTCAGATTGATCCACATTTCCAGTATCAAGGAGCATTGCTTGGGCAGGCCTGGAAGGGAACTCCCCATGAACAGGCATTTGAGGAGATTCTAAAGCAGAAGTCGGTGTGGCGAGAGAAGCACTTGGCTGTGATTGCAATTTTAAAAGAGAAGAAGTACTCAGGTCCTCTTGGTATTGATTGCATGGTGGTGAAAAACAAAGACGAATCACTCTCAATAGAGTCTGTGATTGAAGTGAACGTTCGCTACACAATGGGGCGCGTGGCTCAAGAAATTGAGAGAGCTGCAAAGCGCATTTCGCCATTTAAGAATGGGTTTTGGTTTTTCATTCGCCATGATGAATTACTCAAGCATGGCGTGAAAAGTTTTATTGAGCTCGAAGCAAAATTAACTTCTGAACATGGGTCTCGATTTTTTCCAACGACCCCCGCTCAGAGTAGTCAGTCAACCTGGACTTATGTTCTTCTCGATTAATCTTGGGGCTTCAGTGCCACATAGATGCGATGAACATCATCGTGATCGTCCATTTCACTGAGAAAATCGCCGACTTCTTTGGTTTGTTCAGGGTTCAAGTCTACATTGTTTTTAGCAATGTAGCTGAGCTCAGAGTTGAGAACGTTCCAGTTGAGTGAGGTGAGGGTTTTATTCACATTATCAAGCTCAGTAAATGCGCAGGTGAAGCGAGCAAGGGTGCCGGTGTTCGGTTGCCCTTCGCCTGGTTTTAGGGTGATGACTTCATCAGCACCCGCTTCAATCGCAGCACTTTCAATATCAATCCCAGTCTCTGCATGGTGGGCTTCGACCACTCCCTTGCGGTCAAACATCCACGCCACTGAGCCTGAAGAGCCTAATTGGCCTTTTCTGAACTTTACGCGCATATCAGCTGCCGTGCGGTTTCTATTCTCAGTCAAGCACTCGACAATAAGGGGAACTTGGTGAGGAGCAAAACCTTCGTAGAGAATTGTTTCATAAACAATAGGATCATCGAGTAGGCCTGCACCGCGTTTGATAGATCGCTCGATGGTATCCCGAGGTACGGAGGCTTTTCTTGCGTCTTCAATAGCACCCCTTAAACGGAAGTTTGATGCAGGATCAGCTCCTCCTAGTTTAGCGGCTACGATTAATTCCTTGGTCAATTTTCCGATGACTGCGCCTTTTTTGGCCGCAGCAGCCGCTTTAAGCGGCGCTTTCCATTGTGCACCCATAGATTCTTCTTATACCTTAAGTACAATATGAAAACGAAGCCCCTTTTGATTCCGGACCGTGATTTTGAAGCCTATCTTTATGACTGTGATGGGACGCTGGCAGACACGATGGAAGCCCACATTGAGGCTTGGGTTCAAGAGCTAATGGAAAGGGGGCTTCAGATTGATGGAAGTCTCATTCACGAGCTGGCGGGAATGCCTGCGGTCCAAACCGTAGAGGTCATGAATACGCGTTTTAAAGTCTCCTTGGACCCTGAGGAAGTCGCACAGGCGAAAGAAGAACGATTCTATCAAGGCTATCTCCATCGAATTAGACCCATTCCAGCGGTCTGTGAGGACCTGATTCGGAGGGCAAAGGAGGGGAAGCGAATTGCTGTGGTCTCTGGGGGTAGGACACGGATTGTCAAAAAGACGCTTGAGATCTTAAACCTGGCACCCTGGGTTCAGGTGGTGATCTGCGCCGAGGATGTGAAACAAGGCAAGCCACACCCGGAACCATTTCTACTTGCGGCAAAAGGCTTAGGCGTAAAGCCTGAGGATTGTTTGGTTTTTGAGGATGCGGACTTTGGCTTTCGTTCGGCCAGCGCAGCAGGAATGCTCTACGTCAAAGTTGAACGTGCCTAAAGTAGAGGGGGCACTCAAGTTTTAGCGTCAAAAACCCGATGGGGTATTGATGATTAAACGTGCCTATCATGTTGATGACTCAAAAACCTCGCAGAGGTTTGTACAGGACACCATTCGAATGGTGGATCCAAAGTTAGAACTGAAGCTTTTTCAGTCTGCTAAGGACCTCATCGCGGCCTTGGAGGGTTGTACCCCCGAGCAAATTCCAGAAATTATTTTTACGGATCAAGCGATGCCCGAGATGGATGGAATTCAACTTTTGAAATGGGTCAAAGCTCATCCTAAGTATCATCGTATTCCTGTAGTGATGGTGACGGCTGAGTCTGAGGAACATCGCAAGAAAAGGGCAATCGCCCTGGGTGCGGAGCTCTACATTGAAAAACCCATTCAGCCCGAACAAGTGGCTTATTCTTTAGAGCTTGCAGAGAGTAAAAATGCCGGAGCCGGCGTTTCAAGGGAAAATGAACTCCATTTTACTGAAGAAAGCATGGACCGAGTGGGGGAAAGTACCGCCCTCCTGCCCGCACTGACTCCAGATAATTTTCAAACATTGAAACGGCACCTGCATACCATCAAGGGGGGGGCGTACAGCTTTCAATATCCCGTGATGGGTGAATTTATTCACGAACTCGAGCGCGTAGCCGAAAAAATAGAGAAAAAAGGGCTTCTTCAGTCAGAAGATGCAAGTGCAATTTTTTCGAAGTCATTTGATTACATTAAAGCGCAATTGATGGCCATTCGGGAAATGAAACCCGTACAGTTCGATGTGGCACTCCTGACAAAAGCCATTTCAGAATTCGAAAAAAGTCCGGAGGATCGCGCTAAAGAGAAAGCAAAACATCACGAGCAGGGGCAGGGTCCAAAGCAGGAAAAACCTGCAGGTGTGGTGTCGAATGATGGCATCTCTACCCGAATTCAAAATGAAAAACTGAATCATCTGCAGGACCAGGTAAAGAAAGTAATCCAATGTAAGAATAAATTGGGGCACTTTTCGAGGATGCTCAGCAGTGAATTTACGGATGAAGGATTTCCTAAAGACCTAGAAAAAATATTAGAAGACTTAACCGAGACATCAGGTCATCTGATGGACTTCTTTATTTCACTCAGAGTCGTCCCCATGGCTAAATTTAAAGACTTCGTGAACCAAGTAGTTTCCGAAGCCGGACAAAAATTACAGCGTGAAATTCAGCTGAAATTTGAAATGGATGAGACGGAATCCATGGATCATGAAGTGCTGAGCCGCCTTGAAACGGCGACCGTACATATTGTAAGGAACTCAGCTGACCATGGCTTTGATGGCCGTGTAAATGGGAATGAAATTAATTGCATCGTAAAACGTGAGGAAAAAGATCGTTTTAGCGTAGTGATTCGAGACAATGGTCATGGGATAGATCTCGAGAGGCTCAGGGCATCCGTTGAGAAAAAAGGATTGTTTAGACCTAAATTTACAGAGTCCATGACTCCGGAACAATTGCTCGACTTAGTATTTGTAGATGGGCTTACGACTCGAGACGAAGCGAGTGAATTTTCAGGACGTGGAGTGGGCCTCAGCGCTGTAAGAGAAGAACTAAAAAAATTGGGTGGTTCGATCCAAGTGACCAGTGAGAAGGGGAAGGGTACGGCCTTCCGGATTGAAGTTCCGAGGTTATTTAAACTATGAGTGAAAAGCTTAGAATTTTAATTGTAGATGACTCAAAAAGTCTTCGGACGATGATTCGGGGATTTATTGAGGACTATAGCGAAATTGAGATTTTCGAAGCGGGCGATGGCGAAGAAGCGGATGTGATTCTTCAGGAAAAGAGCGCGCTTCAGGAACCGATTGATCTTGTTTTCCTGGATTGGATGATGCCGAAAGTTTCGGGTTTTGCCCTATTGCAGAAAATTCGTGAGATGGGAGGGATCTTTCAGCAACCCATCGTGGTCATGTTGACTGCTGAAACATATGCAGAGCAGATCAACGCCTGCGTGAAATATGGAGTGGCAAAATACATTACGAAGCCCTTCACCAAAGACGACGTTCGTGCAACGGTGGAAGGTCTTTTAGTTGAAAGGGGGTTACGTCATGCCGTTTGAAATTGTAAATCAAAATGACTACCTCCTGGTGAAGCTTTCGGGTGAATGTACGGGTGATGAAAAACCCAGTCTCACAGAAGTGTTTCAGAAAACGATGGCTTCAAGTGGATTAAAACTTGCCATTATTCAGTGCGGAGACTGTGGCAAAATTGCCCCGAATTTTATCCGTGATTTAGTCGCAGTTTATCGCGAAATCAAGTCGAAGAATGGGCAAATGCGCCTAGTGGGTGCTAATGATAGCATCCAAGAAGTGATTCGTGCCAATGGGGTAGATCGAGTTCTCGTTAATAAAATGAGCCTTCGAGGCGCATTGGTGGATTTCGGACTGGTGAAGACCAAAGACATTGATGTGAACTTCATCAACCCGTTTTTGACTTCAACAGTGAAAGTTTTTAAAATTCAGTGTTTCATGGAACTGAAGGCTCAAAAACCTTTTATCAAATCTGCAAGCGACCCTCTCTTGATGGGGGACGTGAGCGGGATTATCTCGATCTCATCAGAAACTTTTTCAGGAACGCTTGCGATCAGTATGACAGAGAAGATTTTCGTTCAAATTGTTAAAAACATGTTGGGTGAAACGGTTCCTGGAATTACGAGTGAAAATGTGGACCTGATCGGTGAACTTGCGAATATGATCTTAGGGCAAGCGAAGGTGGAGCTTGGAACCTTAGGCTATAAAGTAGAAATGGCCTTGCCTTCTTGTGTTTGGGGTAAGGACCACAAAATTAAGCATTTTGGATCGGGTAAGTGCATGGTGCTACCGTTTGAGACGGAGTTTGGAACCATCTATTCAGAAATCATGACCAATAACGGTGTGGGAACTGAGCAAAAGGCCGCTTAAGATTTATGGGTCTAAGCGCATTGCCAGTAGGCGGAAGACTCTGAAGTCAGCTGATCCCGCCGTGTACATGATTTTACGAAGGGTATCGTATTTTACTCGTTTATCTGCTTGGATTGCCAATACGCCGTCAAACGGGAGTGGGTTGCCTTTGGCATCTCTTGCTGGAGATTTTGCGCGGAGAATTTCTGCCTTTTTACGAGCCTCGGTGAGGGAGTTAAAAAGGCGTGGGATTCTCATATTCCCTTCATCTAAATCTTCAGGCTTAAAGGCATAAGATGGCTGTCCACCATTCAGGGTATCGGCAGTTTGAGCAAATTCGACAACACGATTTCCCTCAAAGGTAATGGCTTCAGGAGTGACGATCAGGTGCAAGCTATCGTAAGGAATGTCCTGACTCTTTGAGATCGGAAGTTTGATTCCAGGAACCGATGAAAATGAATTGGTGCTGGCCGAATAACTCTTCAGAAGGAACACGAGAATGATGACAAGAATGTCCATCATCGAGGTCAGCTGAAGATCGAATTCCTTATGGATGGTGCGACGGACTCTGCGATTTCGGATGGATTTGTGAAATGCCATTATTCATTTCCTCCGAGCAAGTTTCCAAA
>CAIOKW010000285.1 GCA_903858975.1 Oligoflexia bacterium
AGGCTCCACCAGTCGGCCGTAGCCGACTTCTCCGCACGCAAGAACTCCTTCGTTCGGCTCAATCAGGGAAATGCCCCAGCTCTTCAGCGTGGATAAATTTTTCTGAGTCGCAGGATGGTTCCACATTGCCTGATTCATGGCAGGAGCAATCAGATAAGGCTTCTTGAATTCATGGGCAAGAAAAACAGTGCTGATCAAGGAGTGCGCAAGTCCATTTGCGAGTGCTGCGAGTGTGTGAGCGCTTGCTGGATAGAGGAGAATGAGATCTGCAGCGCGCTCGAGCTCAATGTGCGCCATCATGGCCCCCGGATCAAAAATTCCACGATGAATTTTTTTTCCAATGAGACCTTCAAACGATGCAGGCCCAATAAACTGTTCAGCCCCTTCAGAAAGAATCACTTCAAGGTCATACCCCTTTTTGATGAGCTGGGAAGCAAGAGCAACGGCTTTAAAGGCAGCAATGGATCCAGTGACCTGGAGGAGAATTTTAGGTGCTTTGGAGTTAGAGTTTAACATTGTCAATCAGCCTCACATTCCCAAGCCAAGCCGCTGCATAACGGCGTGTACCTTTTGGCTCCACTTTATCCACAAGGTATTCCACCTTAAACCCGAGCTTCGTGAGGCTTGCTTTGGCCTGATCGAGGTCTCGAAATTCTCGCATGGTTTGATAAAGCATCGGTGCCAGTTCCTTCTCGATTGGACTCAGTCTCAAGTTTCGAGAGCTCATGGCCAAGCCAGAACTTTCCCTCACGGTGGGGCAAGGAATCACATCTACGTCCATAAAGAAGGCTTTGGTCATTCCTTCAATCAGGCTCAGCTGTTGGTGATCCTTTTCTCCAAAATAGGCGCGTGTGGGTTTGATTAAATTAAAAAGTTTCATCACCACTGAGAGCACCCCATCAAAATGGCCTGGGCGGAATTCTCCGCAAAGCTCATTTGAAAATTGATTCTCATGGATCCGGTAATGATAGTGATCCGGATAGAGCTCTTCTCTTGACCGGGGGGCAAAAATCACATCCGCGCCATACTTTTCACAAAGCGCTAAATCAGTCTCCCAGGTTTTCGGATATTTTTCAAAATCACTGGGATCGTTAAATTGAGTAGGGTTGACAAAGATACTTATGATCGACACGTCATTCTCGTCATTACAAAAATCAAGTAGGGAAGTGTGACCTAAATGAAGTGCTCCCATGGTCGGGACGAAGCCCACAGATTGTTCTGTTGAAACTTGCTTTCTCCAGTCTCTGAGTTCCTGGACCGATTCAATAATCTTCATGAATAGCTCTCCTTTTCATTAGGATAGTTTCCATGAACGACATCGTCATGAAAACGTTGGAACGCCTGTTTAAAGAGTTCATTTCCATTTAAGTAAGTGCGTAAAAACTTCGGAGTAAAGCTAGGATTGAATCCCAGGAGATCTTGTAAAACTAAAACCTGACCATCCACTCCAGGGCCTGCTCCGATCCCGATCGTTGGAATCTGAAGGAGGCTTGTAATTTTTGTGGCAATACTTGTGGGAACGACCTCAAGTACGAGTGAGAACGCGCCACACTCCTGGAATCGCTTGGCATCATTCAGGAGCTTGTCTTGTTCCTCAGGGGTTTTCGCTTGAAGCTTCATGCCGCCAAAGGCATGCACAAATTGAGGAGTCAGGCCTAAATGGCCCATCACCGGAATTCCGGATTCTACCAAATGGGTCACGAGCTTTTCATTCCCCCGAATTCCTTCGATTTTAATGGCATGGGCGCCGGCTTTCAAGAAGCGCTCAGCGCATTCCATCCCATAGTGCAGGGATTTTCGGGTAGAAAGAAAGGGCATGTCTGCGACAATGAATTTCTCGCCAGCGGTTCCACGGGCCACGGAATCGACAAAAAAGGCGATCGTGTCCGGAGAGGCATGAATCGTGGAGTCGCGTCCTTGCATGACCATCGCAGAACTGTCGCCCACCAAAAGGACGTCAATTTGGCTATCTGCGAGTAGCTTTGCAAAGGATGAGTCATAACAAGTCATCATGGTTATTTTTTGGCCGGAATCTTTTCGGATTTTGAATTCAGGTACTGTGATCATGAGTTTCGGTCTCCTTCTTTTCGGTCGTAATAATCCACAAAGGCTCGATAAAGATCGGCCTCATGGGTTCCAGCAAGTGTTTCTAAGTGTTTTGTAAGTGTGTTTTGGTCATTTCGAACCAAAGGGCCGGTAAGTGCTTGTGCGCCTTGTTCCAGATAATTAGTGAGGGATTGCTTTAGAATCGGCGCAAATGCGGATCTTTGCAGGTGGGCACTCTTTGAAACGGATAGAGCCGCCTCCCAAAGAATTTGCGCGTAATTGGCCATCATTACACAGCTTACATGGTAGCGCGAGCGATCTGAAGTGTGGAGCGTTTGGATCGGGTTTTTAAAAACCTTCAAAAGGGGCATCAGCTCCATTTCAAAATCAGAGATTTCTTCTTTAAAGAGGGTGTAGGGATGGGATTGATAGACTTCGAGCGAATAGAGCTCAGGCCCAAAGGTCATTAAGGGGTGAAGCGTGATGGCACCGGGAACGGTGGTGGCAGCACTGGAATGCAGGATGATTCCCTGAGCGTGATTGCTTTTTAAAATGGTCTGAACGGTCTCATAGACCGTCGGGAGGGCGTGGTCTGAAACCAATAAGAAAATGTGAGAAGCACCTTGGATGAGCGAAGTGAGTGTGGGGTGGTCAAGTTCACGGGGCTGAGTCCAGTGATTGCTCTCCACGTGGAGGAGATCAAAATAGTGTTTTAGGTGGCGACTGAGTTTCCCGCTCCCAATCAGGAGCGGGTGAAGCTTGCGAACGGGGTTTGCTTTTAGATCCAATTCGTTTTTCATAGTGGGGGTACCTGTCGTTCTGATCAGGTCCTATGAACTTAGCTTTAGCACGGTGGATTCTGCTCGAACAGAACAAAAAAAGGGTTGTTGTGTCATAAGTGGGCGATACCGCTCATTGGCACTTTGATTTCATTTGGAAACTCAAAAAGAATGGTGAGAATCATTTTATTCTTTTGAGCTCTCGGGTGGCACGATATATGCGGAGTATTTGGCGTTTATTTCTTAAATTGAAAATTCTCACTGAGCGTTTCAATTGAGTTTCCACCAATAAAAACCTTAAAGTCGCCTGCTTCAGCTTCCCATTTTGAATGGCTAGAATAGAACTGAAGTGTCTTTTCATTGATGGTAAAGGACACTTTTCTACTTTCATTGGGTTTAAGTTCTAGGGTTTGAAAACCTTTCAATTCTAGGACCGGCCTTGTGACACTTGCAACTAAGTCTCTAATGTACAATTGTACTACTTCTTTACCGCTTACTTTCCCTGAGTTTTTCACTACTACTGAAGCTTCAATCTTGCCCTTTTTTGAAAATACTTTTGATGACAATTGAAGATTTGAATATTCGAATTTTGAGTAGCTGAGTCCATAACCAAATGGGTAGAGAGGTGTGTTTTGTTCATCAATGTAATGAGACCAAAAAACGCTTTCAGGGCCATTCATGACAGGGCGTCCAGTGTTTTTATGATTATAATAAATAGGTACCTGAGCAACATTTCGAGGAAAAGTGATCGGTAATTTTCCGCTTGGGTTGTAGTCCCCATACAGTACCTGTGCAATGGCATTTCCGCTTTGAGTTCCAAGATGCCAGGCCTCTACAATTGCGGGAAGATGCTCCTCGGCCCAAGTAATAGCGAGTGGGCGACCATTAGTCAGCACCAAAACAATATTCTGATTCACTTTGTAAACAGCTTCGAGCAACTCCTGCTGAACACCCGGTAAACCCAAATCAGTTCTACTTCTTCCCTCACCCGATTGAAGTCCATGTTCTCCTAAAACCATGATGACGACATCTGCTTTTTGGGCCGCGGCGATAGCTTCTGCAAAACCGGTTTTGTCGGTGGAGTTTATTTTTGTTTCTGAATGAAATTGAGGGGATCCAACTATAACATCAGCGCCTTTTGTAAACATGAGTTCATTGCCTTTGTAGACCTGTAAGCCTTCTAAAACCGAAACTGCCGATTGTTCATCAGCAGCAATTCTCCAATTCCCAAGGGGACTGGTTTTGTCATTTGCCAAGGCACCCATAAGAGCGATTTTTTGTCCTGATTTGTTAAGGGGTAAGAGATGATTGCTATTCTTCAGTAATACAATCGATTTTTTGGCCATTTCCAAGACTTGGGTTTGAAATTTTGGATTTCCGATGGTGGCTGATTCGCGCGCTTCATCGCAATATTTATAGGGATGATCAAATAAACCCAACTCGAATTTTACCCTTAATACTCTTTTAACCGCTTCATCAACTGTGCTTAGTTTTACTTTTCCTTCTTTAACTAGATTGGCCAAATGATTGATATAGGCACTGGATTCCATATCCACGTCAGAACCCGCGTTGATGGCAATGGCGGCGGCTTGTTGATCATCTTTTGCAAATCCATGTGCTTTCATTTCTTGAATAGAGCCCCAGTCAGAAACCACAAGCCCTTTGAATTTCCAGTCACCCTTGAGAACCTGTCGCTGTAAATACGAGCTTCCTGTGGAAGGAATCCCATTTAATTCATTAAAGGAATTCATGACCGTGCGGACACCAGCATCGACGGAGGCTTTGAATGGGGGAAAAATGATGTTTTGCAAAGTGGACTCCCCAATGTCGACCGTATTGTAGTCTCGTCCGGACTCAACAAATCCATATCCTGCAAAATGTTTTGCGCAAGCTAAGATATGATGGGTTGAGCTTAGGTCTCCCTGGAACCCCTGAATGCGAGCGACCGCAATTAGACTTCCGAGATAGGGATCTTCACCCGCACCTTCCATGACTCGTCCCCATCGAGCATCCCGGGACACATCAACCATCGGAGCAAAGGTCCAGTTGATGCCTGCAGCCGAAGCTTCATCGGCGGCCATGGCAGCTGATTTTTCAATTGCGTCCAAATCCCAACTGGCCGATTCAGCCAAAGGTATGGGGCTAATGGTTTTATACCCATGGATGACATCAAAACCAAAAAGGAGTGGAATTCCCAATCGGGTTTGTTCGACAGCGATTTTTTGGAGCGCACGAACCTCCTGAACGCCTTTCACATTCAGCATCGAACCCACCCGCCCTTTTTTTAGATCGGCATATTTTTTTGCTGATTCACCTTCTTTAGGTATGGGCCCGGTTGCGTTCCAGAAGCCATTGTATTGATTCAACTGCCCGACTTTTTCTTCAAGGGTCATTTTTTTAAAAAGTGCTTCTACCTTTTTATCGATTGAAGGATTATGGGTGGGTAAAGCGTTGACAGTGACAGATCCCAGGGCAAAAAATCCAAGTGCTACCAATAAAAATGCTTTTCTCATCATAGTTCCATAATCTAATGCATTTTTATGAGAGTTGCCTTAATTTTACCTTATGAGCTTACAAATAGGTTCAGGATTAGCATTGCTGTGAACCGTTTAAGTCGTCTCACCCAACTGGGTGATAAAGTTTATCTCGTGATGAAAGAACGATAAACCCATTCAGGTTTTGGATAAAGAACGGCATCGAGCTCCTGTTCTTCTGTATATTCATTGATTCCGCCTTCGCAGGAGCGGGGGTCGAGGATGGTGCCAGGAATCAAAGTTGCACTTTTCTGGCATAAAGGAATCAGCGCCGTTCTCGGTACGGAGAGTACAATAACCCGGCCTTTCTGCCTTACTCGCTCCGGAGAACCCTCATGACGAGTAAAACTCTGGGCTACAGAAGGATCAGAAGTCAGTGAGATCAGAGGATCAATTGCAAAGTTTTGTTTCAAGGTATCATCTCGGTAGTAGAGGTAAGAGGCCTCAACATGAAACGCATAGGCAGTGAGGGCGGGGTTCAGGCTTGGGTGAGGAGTAGAACCATAAGGTTTAACGTCTTCGTGAGTCGCCAGCCAAGACCACTGGCGCTGCCCTGTTTTTGAATTGATACTGAGGAGTACGGAGTCTGATTGAGGCGCGGCATCGAATTCACGCAAAACTCCCAGGTCATTGGAGAACTGTTTCATCATTTCGGATACATCAAACCCTTGGCCATAGTTACTGTTCGAGAGGCGCGTTCGAAGCAGGGCCGAGGTGGTCGTCAGCGAATAGAGTTTTTCTTCACCCCGAAATAAAAGAACGTGATCGGCTTTGCATTGTTTTGGGCTGAAATCACACTCCTCAATCATGCAGATTTTAATCTGAGACTTTGAACCGCAGTGTTCTTTCCAGAGTGTAGTCATTCGAATGAGGTCAGAATCATTCTCTTCACTCTGAGTAATGATTTTAAAGATCGTTTCTTTGGCTAGGTTGATGCCTGGATCAGACGACTCCAAAGCATATGCATTGAAGAAGAAAAAGAAGTTCATGAAAAACAAGAGCAAGCATCTCATCGTTCGCGCATTTTAACATTTTTAATATATCGGGTCTATGTAAAAAACAAAAAGCCAATCAATTCAATGAGTCTCATTGATGCCGAATGGCGCAACTGATACTTGAGAGCTCTTATATTTAGAGATGAAAAGAAAGGGTTTTGGTTCTTTGAACGCGTTTTCGGTTAATATCCATTCCGTAATGTCGCTTGAGCTCCATGTGAACTCGCCTGACTCCATATTGCGGAAACTCTAATTGAATTTTTTCAATCAAATCTCGCAAATCGGCATCACGTTGCATCTTCTCTAACGGGTCACTCTTTTTGCGGTAATAGTAGCTGGAGGGGGCAAGTTGAACGGCTTTGCAGGCTTTTTGTACTGATCCAAAGTCGACGATGTGATTCGAAACGAATTCTCGCTTTTCGGCTCGCGTTTTAGATTTTCCAATTTTTTTAAAGCATCGATCTGCATCGTGAGTTCGCCGACTTTTTGCCTGCGCCTTCTGAAGCTCGCGCTCCAGCTCCTGTTCGCGGTTTCCCAATTTTTTCTCTAATTCACCATTCAAGAATAGTTGAAACCACCGCTCCACAGTTACACGTTGTAACTGATATTCCTTACAAACATTAGCCACAGTCTTTGCTCCGCAGTCTATGCTTTCACAGACTTTGAATTTAAATGCATGATCAAAAGTTCTTTTAATACGTCCCATAATCGGTTTCCTTTTTAACACAATTTTGGCTCCTCAACGAAATGCGTCGATTTTGGGCGTTTTTAGATCATATTCCTTATGCGGCTAACTCTCCAGTTTTGGGGGTACAGTCCACTCAGACTGAATTTATTAAAATCACAAATA
>CAIOKW010000286.1 GCA_903858975.1 Oligoflexia bacterium
AGAGGAGTTTCTTCATCATAGTGATTTCATCCCTTGAAGACGTTGTCGGAGTTGGTTCCGAGCACCACTTCCCTGAGTCATTCCAGCAGTAGTTCCCGATACATTAGCGGGAGCACTAGAGGCTACTTGTTGATTTTGATAAGCCGAGCGGGCAACGATCGCGCCAGCACCGTTACTTGACTTCAAGAGTGTATTAAAAGAAGCACCGAGATCAATCTTCGGCTCAGCGTTGATCATTTGAGGCTTAGCACCAAACATCTTTCCGATCGAGTCAGCAACCTTTGGATCATCGAGCACATCCATATCAGCCTCATCTGCATCCAGTTGAGTAATGAGCTGTACATTGTCCTGGGTCACTCCTAAAACAAATTGTTGATCCTTGATTCTGACCACCGTAATGCTTTGCTTTGGCCCTAAAGCATGATTCGCAAGCACTTCAATATAAGGTTTTTGCTTCTTAGTTCCGGCAAGCATGTTTGATAACCATGAATCCCCTACTCGCTTGGCTTGAACTCCGGTTTTCTTTCTTTTCACATAAATCAGAACAAGACCTAATCCACCCACCACTAAAAACATGGCTAAAATGGAACGGAAAGCGGATGGCCCTTGCTGAGCACTCCCGAGTTGAACATTCCCAGTACTCCGAGTACCCGTCAGGCGACTCTTCGCTTTCACTTCAGCTTTATTTTCTAATTCTGGCTCAGGTTTAACTTCTTCCTTCGCTTCTGATTTCACTTCTGCCTTCACCTCGGATTTTGAAGTGAGCTTCTCTTCACTCGGTGCACGAGCTTCAATCTTTTCTACTTTTACATCGGAGCGTCCCAACACTTTTGCAAGGAGAGACTTTTCATGGCCACTTGAGTCTGACTTGGACGCAATAGCCGATGGAAAGGTAATGGTAATGGTCTTACCCTTCAGCTCCATCTTCACTTTACCTTTATAAACATCCGCATTTCCCGCAACCGAGAATCGAACTCGCACTAAGTTCGGAGCGTATTGATAGGCAAACACCTTACTAAAAGCTTGTGAATCCGATGCGTCTGCATGAATGATTTTTGCAGGATAGATCGTTGAGTTCTGAATAGAGAACTGAACAATATCTCTCACATAATCAAACTCAAGGGCTCCCTTCGGAGGCGCTCCATCGAGTTGAATTTGGGCGATTCCCCCACTCTGAAGGACAATGTCCCTCACCGTGTAAGAACCTGCGAAAACACTCGCAGAAGTAAATAATGCTGCGAGAGACAAAATTAAAACTGCTACTTTTTGGTGCCATCCTAGGCTCTTCATCTGCTATTCCCTTCATCCATGAATGGAATGTTATAAAACGAAAATTACTTCAACTGTTCGATACGTTCCATCGGAGATAAAATATCCGTGAGACGAATTCCAAATTTATCATTTACCGTAACCACCTCGCCACGAGCAACGAGTCGATCATTGACTAAAACCTCCAGTGGCTCACCCGCGAACTTAGAAAGCTCCACTACTGAACCTTGTGCGAGCTGAAGGATATCTCGAATCGCCATTTTCGTACGACCCAGTTCCACTGTAACTTTAAGCGGGATGTCTAGAATGAAATCAAGTGAATGCACACCTTCCTGAGGTGCACTCTGATTCTGCCCTAAGCCGCCTTCAATCTTTCCTAAATTTGGTGTACTCATGATTCTCTACTCCCTTTTCCTAATCTTCTACCGGTTTGGTTACTTGAACCGCACGAGTTCCGCGCGAAACCCCAAAAAAGCACTTAAACTTTTCGACGCCTTCAACATTGAGCGCTAATTCCCCATCACAATCCTGGTTCAATGGAATAATGTCACCGATGTTGAGATTTACGAGATCCCCAACCGTAATTGCGGTCTCTCCTAAATTCACAGAAACATTCGCCTGAAGTTGGCGCATATGCTCTTCAAGGTTTTCCACCCACACCCGATCAGCGCGATCTGAGTCTGATTGGAATGAAGAGTTCAGTTTATTCTTAATGGATTCAATAGTTGAATACGGAATCACGAGCGCAATGGTTCCACTCGCATTCTCAAGTTCAACCTCAAATGTGGTAGAGATGATCACTTCGGAAAGTGGTACCACCCCAACAAATTGCGGATTGGTCTCAGTTCTCAAGTGAGCCAAGCCTACTTTATGAACTGGGGCCCATGCTTCTTCAATGTCTGCCACGGCAAGCGTCAGGACCTTATTCATGATCATGAGCTCAATTCGAGTAAATTCTTTTCCATCACTCTTGGTATAAGGGCGATCCGTTCCACCAAAATAACTGTCAATCAAGGCATAGGCGAGTTTAGACTCAAACACTAAAAGCACGGGTCCACGCAGGGTTTCTGAGCGCAAAATCCCAACACAACTCGGGATCGGGAGCGTATTAACAAACTCGCCAAATTTCAATAAATCGGTAGAAATAATGCTGATCGATGCAATCTTGCGAAGTGAGTTAGACAGCGACATCCGGAAAAGCCGCACAAAACGCTCATAAATGAGATCGAGCGTCGGCATTTTACCGCGGATGACTCGATCCTGATTGGTAATGTCGTATTCTTGGACTTCCTTATTTGAGGAACCACTTTTAGCAGAACTAGGCGCACTGGTATCCAAAGAACCTTCAGCTACCGCATTGAGAAGTGCATCGACTTCAGACTGACTTAAAACCTGATTCATAGCCCTCCTAGCTCCCTTAAATCGTAACCCTAACTACTCACAGCAAAGTTACTAAAGAATACGCCTTTAACTTTGCCGGTAATTAAAAAACTATTCAGCGCATTTCTAATCTCTTCCTTGAGAAAGTTGCGCCCTTCGCCTGTTTGTAAATCTGATGGTCTTTTACTATTAAAAAGATCGATGATGGCATTCCGAACGGGTGCCATTTTTTGAATAATTTCTTGTGCGGTATCACTATTCGGGACTTCAAGAGCAATCACCACTCGCGCGAAACGAGGAGGAGTTCCAACGCTAGTCGATAAATTCACAGTGAATTGATCGAGCGATATGACTTGATCTCCCTTTTTAGCTGCAGGTGCACCGCCGTGTTCACCACCGCCATGGCCGCCTTCAGCAGGCTTTTCCTCACCATGACCGCCACCGTGCTCTCCGCCGCCGTGCTCGCCACCACCATGACCTGCGTCTGCGCTCTCGGCCTGAATGTCCCCTACTGATTCTTTATGTTTGTCTTTTTGAAATTGAATGAAAACGACGGCACCGATCCCGAGAATGAGAAGGAGATTTAAAATAGAAAGAATCATTCCGAGCTTTCCCGATTTATCGGAGCTCGATCCTGATTCTGCTGCGGGTTCTGGTTTTTTTGCTTCTTCCGACATTGTCTGGCATCCTGCCTCTCCTTAAATTTTGCATTGGGATTGCCAAAACTACAAGTCGTCAAATATTTAATTTATAAGAAAAATGTAAAAAAGGAGGGAGGTTAGCCGCCCCGGGCACCTAGAAGCACCCGAACTGACTGTTTTTTGACGGCTAACCCCTTAATATTCTATCAGGAACTACCCTAAGCTAGGCTTAGGTTCTCTTAAGGTTGATCACTTCACCGAGAAGCTCATCGCCCACTCCGATGACCTTACTGTTGGCCTGGAAGTTACGCTGAGCAGTCATCAAGTTAATGAACTCGTTTGCAATGTCGGTAGTCGAAGCTTCAAGCGCTTTAGATGATACTTGACCGCGACCACCCGCCATTGGAGCACCAATGGTAGGCTGCCCTGAGTTACGAGTTTCTTTAAATTTGTTTCCACCTGATTTCAAAAGTTCTTCTGGGCTCTCAAATTTCGCAAGTGCAACTTGAGCCACACGAACTGTTTCACCATTTGAGTAGTAAGCCATCAAGCTTCCGTCATCTTCAAACTTCAGTGACCCCAAAGTTCCAGATGAGAAACCATTTTGAATGGTTTTATAAGCCTCTGAATTTGAACCGTACTGAGTCAATTGAAGTCCATCTCCACCACTCTTGATGTCTTTACCGAAATTAAACTCAATTTTCTGGTCAGCTTTAGAGCCTTTGTTAAAGTTGAATGAAGAGCTATCAGTCGCTTGCTCCGCAAGGCGGCCTTTATCATCAAATTTTAATGAACCCGCAGCTTGAAGCACCATCTCACCCGGCTTACCACCAGTGATGTCCTCACCTTTCGCCATTGCTTTCCACTCCCACTTTTGACCATCTACTTTGTTGAAGTAAAGAGTCACAGAGTGTGCCGCACCGTTTGAATCATAAACGGTAGTACCCGAAGCAAAATGTGAAGTTTTGTCTGGGTTTTTTGGATCAAATTTCTTAGTCATATCGACGCGAGAATCAAGATTTGCAAACAAATCAACCTTACCGGTTCCTTTTGCATCCAGAACAGCGCGATCAATAGAGATATCGCCCATTTTAGAAGTCACTTTACCTTCTTCGTCAACTTGGAACCCTTGAACTTTCCCACCGTCAGCACTCACCATTTTTCCTTCTTTATCGAAGTGGAATGCGCCATCACGAGTAAAACTACGGCCTTCGACGCTATCCGTAACGAAAAAGCCGTTACCGGTAATCGCTAAATCGGTTGGACTTTCTGTTTGAGTTAAAGTTCCTTGTGAGAAAACGGTACGAATGTTTCCTACTTTACTTCCGCGGCCCGTTGCCTGAGAAGATCCCATTCCATTCAGTGATTTTGCTACAGCATCTTTAAATTCTGGGCGAGCTGTTTTGAAGCCGGTGGTTGCAGAGTTGGCAATGTTATCGCCATAAACCGAAAGTGCCTCACCTTGGCCTTGGATCCCAGTATAACCAGTGTACATTGAAGATAGAATACCCATTGAGCGCCTCCATGCGTCGTTCGTTGCGACACCACATCCTGTGGCACCGCCTTGTTTCAGGTTAACCTCTCGTCAGTCAGTCGGAGAGGTTTAGGCTTCCCAAAGGGTCCAGCCTAGTTTCTACTACTCGTTAATATAATCGTAGCACGAATTATATTAATTAAACAACTATTATTTAAATAATAACTGCACCATCAATATTTGTAAACACGTTTCCACTTAAATTATTTCTATCCATGGCTGTGATTACAGTTCTACTTGGAACACTCACAATCAACGCAGCTTTATCCGTTAAAACCAGTGTATCTTGCACACCTTTAGAATCTGCTTTGGTGATTGCATCATTCATCCGAGACATCGTCTCTGGATCAAATTGAATATTTCTTTCTTTCAATCTTTGAGTCGCATGAGCAGAAAACTTTATTCCCTGCCCGATTTGACTTAATGATTGCGTCGCCTGAGGTATTGACTCCGGCGCTTTTGGCTTCATCGCTTGCTGTAAGCTTTGATCAAACTCACCCTTCTGAATCGGCGCTTCTCCAGGCGTCCTC
>CAIOKW010000287.1 GCA_903858975.1 Oligoflexia bacterium
ACACGCACCTTCTCTTCTTGAATCTGACCTTGAACTTTAATTTTTGAGTCTTTGATTGCGGCAATCACTTCTTTGCCTTTTTCTTTTGAAATCCCAGCCTGTACTTCGATCACCTGGCGAACCGAACCACCAAAGGCCGCCTCAACGGGCTTGTAAGTCAATGACATCAAAGAGACGCCTCGCTTGATCATTTTTCCTTGAACGATTTCTTTCAAATTATCAAGCTTGCCATCTTCAGAGCAGATCAGAGTAAGCGTTTTTGCTTTTTTGTCAAAAGTGATCTCACTCTTCACGCCCTTGAAATCAAAACGAGTCGCAAGCTCTTTGAGAGCCGCGTTCACAGCGTTATCTACTTCTTGCCAATCTACATCAGAGGAAATATCAAAAGAGGGCATAGGGATCCTTTCAAAGTCGAGTATTTCTACAGTAGTTGTGTATTCAAGTCAAGGAGGAACCCCTTCATTTGACTTCTGTTTCGCCCTATTATATCGATTTCATTTAAATTATGATCCAAACCCTGCTCCTTACCCTTCAAATCCTGCTCCCAGCCGCTTTTGGCTTGGATACCGCGGATTTAAGGTCAGGGGACCTCCTTCTGGAGTCGCTTCCCTGCCAGCTCTGCTCCCTGATCGAAGTAGAAGAAGGGGCCCCCTACTCACACGGGGCGGTCATCCTACGTGAAAATAGCCAAATCTACGCCCTTCAGGCCTTACGAATGGTAGAGAAAATACCCCTTCAGGCTTTTTTAAACCTAAGGCGCCCCGGCACTTCCACTGGAGTTTTTCGGCCCATCGGGCTCCCCATCCCTGATTCCATACTCAGGGTTCAATTTCAGCAGCACTTTGAAGGACTCTCCTATGATGAGGAGTTTCTTTGGAATAATTATGATTCAAAGGGCGAGAAGCTCTATTGCTCAGAATTCATCGTAAAACTCCTGAATCCCTTCTTGGACCTTCCAATTAAAACCAAACCCATGCACTACACTCACTCTCGTGCAGATTGGATCAATTATTTTAAAGGAAATCCACCCGACGGATTGCCAGGGGTTTCTCCTGGAGATTTATCTCGCTCTCCGAGTTTTAGAGCCATCGGGACGCTTTAGCGAAAATTTTAATTAATTTGAATTTCGTGCCTAAGTTGATCGAGGAACCCTTGCAGATAATTTGCTCTGGATTTTGCTTCTTCTTGGGCCGCTTTTGTTCTGAAAGTTTCAGGAAGCTTCAACAGCTTTGTGAAAAAATGATCGATCGTAAAACGCTTGTCATCCAGACTTCGGTGCTCGGCCCAAGGATCCATCACATCAAAAAGCGTAGTGCCCATCGACACTCCGGTCGCGATGGTGCGATAGAGGCCGAGTGCACCCAGGGCCTCTAAGCGATCGGCATCTTGTAGAGCTTGCCCCAGTAAAGTTGTAGGGACTCTGCCTCCCGAATAACTATGATCCAAATCGGCGCCTGTAATTTCCTGGATTTGCTCTACAGGCTCCCATTGCAATTCCCAAAGCCATTCTTGAGCTTTCTCACTACAGAGTCGCGCACTTTCTTTTCTGAGCGGAGAGTTCTTGGGAACGGGGACACAATCATGCATGAGCGCTGAAGCAATCGCTCCATCAATCATTGCATCGCTCGCCTGAATGCGCTCTTGGCGAAAGGCTTCCTCAGAAACAATCTTTGCTGCTAGCTTTGCAACCCTCACCGTATGAGAAAAGTCGTGACCCGCATCCACGGGTGGAATGTCCTTCACTCGATCATAAATTGTTTTTAATTTAGGATTTCGCTGAAGTGCGGCCTCAAGCATTATTTTCGAGCCCATTCTGGCTTATAGAAATAACGCTCAAATTGTCGATTTAAGAGCGTCCAATTTCCTACCGCCGGATCTTGCTCGACGAACACCCTAACGGCGTTCACTTTAGAATCCAGATCATCAATCATATGGATAATCACTGCTTCAAGACATGCAGGCTCCTTAGGGGATCCAAACTCAAGTTTACCATGATGTGCGAGAACCACATGTTTCGCTAAAAGCTTTTTCTCGAGAGGGAAAGGCCCTGGAAGACGTCCCTCTTGTGACTCGAGTTGCTGTACCTTCTTCTCAATCAACTCAGAACCCATCACCAAATGCCCCACCAATCGACCCTCAGTCGTATAGTCTGTGGTCTTCTCGTATTGAAGCTCCCAAATCTTTGCCAGGTCATGCATGAAGCCGCCTACAAGCAACAGATCTCGATCGACATAAGGACCATAGTGCGCTGATAAGAAATCCAGCATTTTTGCGATTGATACCACGTGCTCGAGCAGACCCACCGGATAGGCATGGTGCATACTCTTCGCAGCAGGAGCTTTCTTGAACCTCACCGCTACTTCCGCGTCATCCACAAAAATAGATTCCAAGAGCGCTCGGTAGTAAGGGTCCTTCATGGACGCGATCATGGATTTCGCTTCCTCATAAAGCTTATCTGCATTCAAGAAGCTCGCTGGGAGATACTCTTCCAAAACCACTTCGTCTTCGCGAAGGACAGTCAAATCTTTAATATGAATCTGAATGCGTCCATTAAAACTTTGGGCCACCCCCTCAACCTGAACAAAGGCATCCTTCACGGCTTGTGCATTGTACTTTGGCACATTGTCAAAAATGCGGGCTTCGATGTCACCACTCTTGTCCGTCAAAATGACATTCATGAAGGCCTTCCCCGTCTTTCCGGTCGCTACTGCACTGTACTTGATGAGAAAGGGGCTCGATACGCGGTCTTGATCCTGAATGGATTTTGAATACTGAGTTTTAGGGTATTTCATAGATGAAAATTAATGTACTCTAAGTGGAGCATGAAACAAAGAGTTTTACTGAAAGGTGCAGCGGGATTAGACCTCCTTCACCGAATCAGTTCGGTTGACATTAAGCATCTGAAGTTAAAGCAAAAAGCCAAGGGACTCCTCCTAAATCCTTCCGGGAAAATTGAGAGTTTTTTTGAAATAGAACTCTTGAATTCTGATGAAGCAGAAATCACGTTTCAGGATGAATTCTTGGCCCACCTCGAAAAGTTTACCTTTGCTGAGCAGTATCTGATTACGCCACTCGAGGTCGCTCCCGAGGCTTCACTTTCTGAGAAAGCGCGCATCCTCGAGCTCGCACCTAAACTCGGAAATGAATTCTTACCCAATGGTGAAACAAACCCTCTTGAGGTAAACCTTCGCTCTGCCATCGCCGACCAAAAGGGCTGCTACCCAGGCCAAGAGGTGATCGAGAAGATTGTATCGCTTGGATCTCCAGCGAGAAAACTCTGCTTACTGGAAACTCAGCAAAACACTGAATCACTTTTAATCCCGACTCCCCTCACCACTCCCGATGGACTTGAGGTCGGAACCCTAACTTCATTGGATGATCGATTTGCACTCGCAATCATCAGACGCACTCACCTTAAGGTCGGCACCGTCCTTCTAGCTAATCAAATTCCATTCACGCTTATTCAGGTATCATTATGAATCTTAAAATTTGCTCATCGATGGCGATCCTTTTTGCCCTGAGCGCTCTTTCCCCTTACTCGGCTTTTGGACAAAACTTTCTTGAGCTTTCAGGCCTATCGCCCGAAACCCAGTATAAAACTTTTGATACCGAGCATTTTCATTTTATTTATCAGAATGGGTATTTCGATTTTACGGAAAAGGCCGCTATTCATTACGAACACGCTCACGAAGTTCTGAGCCCCATCTTAAAATGGCAGCCTCGAAATAAAACCACCGTGGTAATTGCTGATAATGATGACGCCGCAAACGGTTTCACCCTTCCTTCGCTTCGTGTCGGGATGGTTCTCATCGCCACACCACCCGATGCCTGGTTTTCAACCTCTTACACAGAAGACTGGATTAAGCTTCTCGTTTTCCATGAATACACTCACTTCTTAAACATTGACCCCACCACCGAGTGGATGGAAACCCTTCGAATTCTGTTCGGAGATGTGATTAGACCCAACGGCCTTTGGCCCACCTGGATGCTCGAGGGTCTCGCCGTCTATTACGAAACCCGAACCTCTAAGCTCGGGCGCGGCCGAAGCCCTTATTATGATGGAATCCTTCGCGCGTTTCTAAATGAAGACCGCCTCGATGGTGGCGCAAAGAATTCGATTACGCTGGATCGCGTGAATGGGGAATACCCTTACTTTCCAGGGGGCGAGATCCCCTATCTTTTTGGTTACCAACTGTGGAATCAGTTCTCTAAAGATCATACTCACTACTCGGACACGGATGCA
>CAIOKW010000288.1 GCA_903858975.1 Oligoflexia bacterium
ATCTTGACCCAATTTGCTGAGTCCTTAAAGGGCTTGGCAAGCGGAACGACAAAGTCTGATGCTCAGCTGAACAAGAATGCCTGGCGTGCGCTCAGCCTTGAGAAACGAATTGAGCATGCGCTCATCCATGGAATCACTGATTTCATAGACCAGGACACAGAAGAAGCTAGACTAAAATATGGCCGGCCACTGCTCGTCATTGAAGGCCCCCTCATGGATGGCATGAAAGCGGTCGGTGAGCTTTTTGGTGCTGGAAAAATGTTTCTTCCTCAGGTGGTCAAAAGCGCTCGTTCCATGAAGCGTGCCGTGGCTTACTTAACTCCGTTTATGGATGCCGAAAAAACTGAACTCGGTGCCACCTCCACTCAAGGTACTTTTGTCATCGCCACCGTTAAAGGGGATGTTCACGACATCGGAAAAAACATCGTATCGGTGGTTCTGTCCTGTAACGGGTATCGCGTCATTGATCTTGGGGTCATGGTTCGCTGTGAAGACATTCTGAAAGCGGCACGTGAAAACCAAGCAGACTTTGTGGGCCTGAGTGGTCTCATCACGCCGTCACTCGATGAAATGATTTTCGCGGCCCAGGAGATGACGAGAGCGGGCTTTACCGTGCCCCTCCTCATTGGCGGAGCCACCACCTCCCCCGCTCATACCGCAATTAAAATGGCCGAACACTATCCAGAGCCCATGGTTCAAGTTGGGGACGCATCGCTCGTGGTTGAAGTTTGCACGAAACTTAAAAGCCCAACCTTAAGGGCTCCTTACGTGAAAGAGCTTCGGGAAACTCAAAAGCGCTTAAAAGAAAGCTATGAGCGCGCAAAAAATACGGAAGTATTTCTCCCGCTAGATCAAGCTCGTAAACACGCGTTTCAAATTGACTGGACTAACTACCAAGCCCCGAAGCCTTCGTTTTTAGGGACTAAGGTTCTTGAGAATATTCCCTTAAATGAAGTGGCTCAATACATTGATTGGTCACCTTTCTTTTGGACTTGGGAGTTAAAGGGGAAATTCCCGAGTATTTTGGAGCATCCGAAACATGGAGCTGAAGCGACAAAGCTTTTTGAAGATGCGCAAGCATTACTCAAAGACATTATCGACCACCAGCGTTTCCAGTTGAAGGCTGTTTACGGGTGCTACCCCGTGAAACGAGGTGAGACTGAAGACCTCACTCTCACCGATGGCCATTCTCAGGAATATTCTTTCCATTTTTTACGTCAGCAGAAGGAAAAAGTGGGAGAGCAAAATTACTATTCGCTCGTTGACTTTATTCACCCCACAAAGACTGACTTAATGGGCGCTTTTTGCGTCACTGCTGGAACTAGTGTGGAAACGTATGCTGATACCTTTAAGACCCAGCATGACGATTACTCATCCATTTTAGTAAAAGCGCTTGGAGATCGCTTTGCAGAAGCCACTGCCGAATGGCTTCACGCAAAAGTGAGATCCGAAATCGGAGTCAAAGAAGGGCTAACCCCTCAAGATCTGATCGAAGAGAAGTACCAAGGCATCAGGCCTGCGCTCGGCTATCCTGCGTGTCCTGATCACAGCGAAAAACTCACTCTTTGGAAGCTTCTCAATGCGGAGAAGGAAATTGGTGTAAGCCTCACCTCTAGTTTTGCCATGAATCCACCGTCTTCAGTTTCAGGACTTTATTTCTTTCACCCTGAGAGCCGATATTTCAACGTCGGATCCGTCAGTGATGAACAAGTACAGGATTATGCAAAACGAAAAGGCATCACCTTTCAGGATGCAAAGAAAGGGCTATGAATCAAGCCTCAATTCATGAGTTATTGCAATGGATCGGGATCACGGATGAGAGCCTAGCTCAAAATCTTTTGCATTCGATCGATGAATCACCCTATTCAATTCAAGAATGGATGGATGCCCTCGTTCGATTTCAAGAATGGGAAGTAAGCCAACAACGAGTGATCCCCATTCAGCAAAAACTGGAGTACCTGTCCTGTTGCATTGAAGGCCTTAAAGGAAATGAAAAACTGATGACCTTCCCAGATCTCTTGTCAGAATACTTGAATGTCCATGGAGTGTTGGCTTCAGAATCCTAAACTGGTGCCAGCGTCGCGGGGATCTGAGACTCCTCGGAGAAGGTCTCCTTCACGCGCAACCGCCATGACATTACTTTGCGCCGGCACGCGCTTCACTTTCCAGCCCCGGTCCATCAAGCCACGCAGAAGCTCAGGACTGACACTTTGATTCTCGATCATGAGCTCATCGGGTTGCCACTGTTGGTGAATCCGAGGTGATGCCACTGAGGTGTAAAGGCTTTTGTGATAGACCAGGTAATTGAGAATGGTTTGTGCCACAGCCGTGATGATCCGTGTTCCACCGGGAGCCCCCAGGGCGAGGATTGGTTTTCCATCTTTCAAAATAATCGTAGGAGACATGCTCGAAAGGGGTGTTTTGCCGGCCTGAACTTCATTTGCGAGACTCGATGAGGTCGCACCAAAAATGTTTTTGGCGCCCACCTTAGCTGAGAAGTCGTCCATCTCATTGTTCAGCATAATTCCCGTTCCTTCGGCAATCATTTTTGACCCGAAGTAACCGTTAATCGTTTGTGTCGAAACGACGACGTTTCCTTCCTGGTCCATGAGGCTGAAATGAGTCGTCTCGAAGTGATCTTTTTCGGGTGTGATTTTCCCTGGAGAAACTTCGTTCATTTTGCGAGCACGGCTCACATTAAATCGCTCACGCAGCTCCCTCAAATAAGAGTCTGAGATCAGACCTGCCACTGGAACTTTAACAAAATCGGGGTCTCCTAAATACATCGCTCGATCCACGAAGGCCTGTTGCATCGCAGAGGCCGTTAAATGAAGGCTCTGAGCGCTCATAAAACCAGTGTGATTCAGATCATCTTGTTCGAGCATTTTTAGGATCTGAATGACATGGACGCCCCCCGAGCTGGGTGGCGGCATTGAAATCACATGGAACCCTTTCCAATCTGCTTCTACTGCTTTTCTTTCTTTCACTGAATAGGTCTTGAGATCTTCGGCGCTCAAAATTCCCGCATGGGCATTCATGCTGGATACAATCTTTTTTGAGATGCTTCCGGTATAGAAAATCTCGGGGTTAATTGCGATGAGTCCAAGAGATCGCCCGAGATCACGCTGAATCAATAGGTCTCCCTCTTTTCTTGGGGCACCTTTTTTATTTAAGAAAATGAGGCGACTATCTTTAAATTCGGAAAGCTGAAGTCGCTCTTCTTCGATGGCGTGAGCCAGGGCCGGGTAAATCCGAAAACCGCGTTCGGCAAGGTCCTTAGCCGGTTGAACGATTTTGCCCCACGGAGTTTTTCCAAATTGGCTGTGAACTTTTTTAAGACCTCGTACCAGTCCTGGAACCGCGACGGCAAGTGCCCCGGTCACTGAACGCTCGGGCACTACTTTGCCAGTAGCATCCAAATACATATCTGACTTAGCCTGAGCCGGCGCTCGCTCTCTAAAATCAAAAACGAAATTCTTACCGGATTTTGCTTCATGATAAATGAGGAATCCACCCCCGCCAATGCCGGTAGAATGCGGGCGCTCAACACTAATGGCAAAGGATGCTGCAACGGCTGCGTCGATCAGATTGCCGCCCGATTTTAAGACCGAGTTTGCGATCTCAGTCGTGTGCTGCCCTTGTGTTGAAACGATCCATTTGTGCCCAACCCCTTCACCTTTTTCTTGGGTCGCAATAGGAACAGGTCTTACATGGCTGTCGACCGAGGGAAGCTCCACTACGGGAGCTTGCATCGTGTGACTGCAAGAGCTTAAAATGAGTAAATTGATGAAGAAGAACGATTTACGGATGAATCCAAAGTATTCCACGATTTTTACCTGCATCTTGATCAAGAGTATTTAAACCTTTCATGAATGTTTTAACACTCACCCAGTACGGTTCGTAGTATTCACGGTCTGGATCCATGATCAGTACGCGGTCTAACTTGCCATCATAGGCGGCAACGGGAGCTACATGCCCCACCTTGCCCTCTGGATCTCCAGTGAGCTCACTTTGAAGGAAATTTGCAAGAATCACATCCCGGGGGGATTTCTCATTTTTGCTGAGCATATCCTTCAGTCGCGTCTCAGTTGCGAGGTCCAGTTTGTCTACATGGAGAACCTCTACCTGATAGTTTTTGATTCCGTAGACTTCGAGCGCCTTTTTTGCAACGCCCGCAAATTCATCTAATGATATGGATCGCCCTTTATCCGAAAAAAATCTCTTAATAGCGGGCTCATCTGCGAGCCTTTTCATAAAATCTTTTTGGGTGACGAGCATATCATCCGCGCCCAGATCATCATGAGCCTTCAGTGCATTGATCACCATCGCAAATGAAGCAACAGAGCACGAGCGCCCATCTTGTTGGGGCAAATAATAAGAGGAAAGCGCCCAATAGTCGGGCGCTTCCCTCATTTTTAGGTACGAGTGATCTAAAACAAGACGCTTCGCCTCGGGGCCATATTTTGGCTTCGAGGAATCGGCTCTCGAGTGAACACCGAGGAGCCCTAACATCATGACCAGC
>CAIOKW010000289.1 GCA_903858975.1 Oligoflexia bacterium
TCAAGCAGAAGACGGCATACGAGATCGAGTAATGTGAGTGGAGTTCAGACGTGTGCTCTTCCGATCTGGGGTAATGCAATATCACGTGGCTTTATGCCGATGCTGCAAGTGCTTCGGGTAGGTGATTTTAAATAAGAGTGTTGGAAGATCCTTTACTGCAACTCAAGGCTTATGTCGATTATAACGGCAAATGAAGATCAGATTCATAGCCGCACAAGTCATTGTTTTTTGGTGAGCTGCGTAGTTTTGTGGCTTGAGAGTTAAAGCTAACTCAAGTAGCGTTGAGTGATGTGGATCATGAATTCAAATTATCAGAAACCGGATGAGTTTTGGCCGAAGCTTGCTGAAGACCTTTCTGCTTTGATCAGTGGCGAGGAGAATGCTATTGCGAATCTTGCCAATATTTCTTCTTGGTTATTTCATGCTCTTCCCGAACTCAATTGGTGTGGATTTTATTTATGGAATGAAGTGGATCAGGAGCTGATCTTGGGACCATTTCAAGGAAAGCCCGCCTGCATTCGAATTCAGTCAGGTCGTGGTGTGTGTGGAACTGCTTATCGAGATCAAAAAACACTTCGCGTGGATGATGTAGCAAGTTTTCCGGGTCATATTGCCTGTGATTCTGAGTCTCAGTCAGAACTGGTGATTCCACTGCAGCAGTTTGGGGTTTTAGATTTAGATTCTCCCAAATTAAATCGCTTTTCAAAACGAGATGAAGTGGAATTGACTCGCATTATGAATCAACTTCTTCCGATGCTCAAATTCTAGTTTGGATTCGGATTGAGCCACTCACGAATCGCGGTGGATTCTAGATCCTTACGATCGCTTGGTTTCACCACCCAGGCTTGATTAGAAATCAGTGCCCGAACTAAGAAATCAAACAAGGGCAGATGGCGTCTGAGTGTACGTTGCATTCGGTGTTGCTTCACCGGATTAAATGCGCCTAAAAAACTTAAGAGTTGTATCGGGTTTTTCTTTACCCAATTCCACGAACCCATTTCAAGGGTTAAAGGGAGAAATACGCGAGAGGAGTCGGTGTCGCTTTCATTTAATTGATAAAGGTAATCCCAGAGATCGCCATGCGTGGTGTAGTTCTTTGCTTGAGGCTCTACTCGATAAATATGATTCGGAAGAACATGGTCTAAAAGTTTTTTGAGAGTAAAGAGTTCTGCGAGGTGCGGAAAGGGCTCTTTTGATTTTGCATAAGGAAACCAAATCTGGTCTTGGAGCCCAAAACCTGAATGAAGATCAAGAATGATTGCACGCTTTGAGTTTTTGATTTGGTTTTGGCAATGGGAGACCAGTGCTTTTGATTCCTTCTCCATGCCTTCAAATGTTTGTGTAGGATTTCCTCGGTACCAAGGCATACGATTAGAAATGAAGTGTCCGCCCACCCATTTCGTAGCTTGGGTTGCTTCCACGGGAGCATTTCTCATGAGATCAACACCGTTTGGATTCGAGCGAGTGAAGTTCCTCATGCCGACCGGATTTACCAGTGGCACAATAAAAATTCTCATGCGTTGCAACTGCCAGTGTAAGCCTTCATCCCAAGTGATTCGAGATGCGAGGTACTGCAAAAACGCGATGGCGACCCAGGTCCCAATTCGCTCTAAACCATGAACTCCCCCCACGATTCCTAAAACTGGCGCATTAGGGTCTGTGGATCCGAACGTGAAGCTTTGAATGGGGAATTCTCGATCGCCAGAGGTAATGATTTCGAGGGTTTCGATTTTGGCGAGATGGGCGAGATCTTGCTTAATTTTTTGAACTTCATTCCACTCTTGGTACATAGGATCCGTTTCCGCGTAAATTAAAGGTTCAGCCAGGGAGCAGTAAAAATATTTGCCGCTCGGTTGCTTTGCTTACGATCATAGCGGTAGGCACTCGTAATTCCAACTAGCTTGTTTTTTCCTTGAAGGTCAGTGCAAATCAAGGACCCACCTGAATCGCCATGGTCGACGGAAGTCTTGAGGTAGCCCTCAATTGCTCTCATCTCAATGACGTGGTTCATAAACGTAAAATTGACGTCTTTCGGTTCAGCAACGAGGAGTTCACCAAAGTTTCCCCGGTCGTCGGTCCCAAAACCAGCAATAAAGCAAGATACGCCATTGATGAGGCTACCATCGGCATTAAAATAAGCATTTGGATCTTCCGCATACGGTATGGGGTCCAAGGGGCTCGGCTTTTTTAAAGTAATCACCGCAACATCTTTCTCACGAGGATCAGTGTTATTGTTCCAATACCTTCCGAAGGGTTTATGTACTTCAGTTATGCTGCCCATGTATTTGTTTCCGCAGGTTACATGGAGGTTTGCTTCTGAACCCGGCGCAAAGCAATGGGCTGCGGTAACCACACGATTCGGTGAAATCAAGGTACCGCTGCAGACGCTTTCGATTTCGCCATCATCAGTTTCTATAGAGGTGTTAATGCGGCAAAGGTAAGAGTAATCGCGCTCTTTAGCAGTCTGAACGTGTTCACCAATGATCGGGGTCGATGCGAGTGAAACGAGCGGCGAGAGAATCAACAGGGTGACGATGAGGCGATGCATAGGCGCGCACTTTATTACACAACGCCTATGTAAGCAAGAACTACTCATGCTCAACGGGTTTCATTGATTTCGGAGTTGATCCTGAAGTCGCGCGAGCAATTGGAGCGCGTCGAGTGGACGAAGGGAATCAATTTGAAGATCCTGGATTTCAAGAAGGACGGGATGAGGAGTGGCTGAAACGGATGGTTCAAGAATGACGTCGTTCCCTTCATCTGCCACACTTGAGAATAAGGACAGCTGGTTAAAGCTAGAATCAGAGGTCGTTCGTTGTGACTCGAGAAGCTTTAGGATTTCCCATGACTTCTTTACCACTGACTTTGGAATTCCCGCGAGCTCAGCGACTTGGATCCCGAAGCTCTTAGAGGATCGACCAAGAGCCATTTCGTAAAGGAAGGTTAATTTACCCTTTTGATCAAGCACCTTCATGTAAGCATTCTTGATTCCCGGGTGAAGCGCTTCAAGCTCTGTGAGCTCATGATAATGGGTTGCAAAGACGATGCGGGCATTTGATTTTTGGTGGAGGAATTCAAGGCTCGCGTGGGCCACACTCATTCCATCGAAGGTGCTGGTCCCGCGGCCAATTTCATCCAGCACCACAAAGGATCTTGAGTCAGCATGATTCAGAATGTGAGCGAGCTCCACCATCTCCACCATGAAGGTACTCTGCCCCTTAGCGATGGCGTCTTGGGCGCCAATTCGAGTGAAGAGGGAGTGAAAGACACCCCAGCGAGCTTCTCTTGCAGGGACGGGCGCCCCCATTTGTCCTAAAAGGATAATTTCTGCCATTTGGCGCATGAGGGTCGATTTACCACCCATGTTGGGGCCGGTAATAATTAAGGTTCGAGCGGTATCAGGTGAAAGTTCGATATCATTTGGAATGAATTCACCTTTCAAAGCTGCATCGACTACGGGGTGCCGGGAGCCTTTTAAGATGAAGTCATAACTCTCATCAATTACTGGAAAGCACCAGCCAGGTCTTGACCCCAAAAATGAAATGGTGATCAAGGCATCGAGTTTTCCGATTGCTTGAGACAGGCGCTTCATGGCCTCGGACTTCATGATCAGGTCCTGGAGAAGAGATTCAAAAAGTTTAGCCTCAAGCGCTTTTTGTTTCGACGAGGCAGAGAGAATCTCTTCTTCGAATTTTTTTAGTTCTTCGGTGAAGAAACGTTCGCCACCGACCATGGTTTGTTTCCGCTGATAGTGGACAGGCGCATTCTTGACGTTCGCGCTTGAGATTTCAATAAAATACCCGAACACGCGGTTATATTTTACCTTAAGCGAGTTGATGCCGGTTGCCTCACGCTCGCGAGTCTCGAGTTCAATTAAGAAGCGTTCTCCTTCGGTCGTAAGCCCGATCAATCGATCTAACTCTGGATCGGTTCCGAGCTCAAAAATTCCGCCCTCGCGCATGTGCATCGGGGCATCCGATTTTTGAGTTTTAATAATTCTCTCAGCCAGAGGTTTCAGTTCAGCTTGCGCTTCCTGAAACTCTTTAGCGAGCGTTTTTAACTCGAGCGACTTGAACTGCTGAAGTTTTTCAACGAATTTAAAGCTCGCACTGAGACTGAGTCCGAGCGCGTAAGTGTCGCGCGGATGTGCGAGACGAGTGGCCACACGGCCGAGGATTCGGTCGAGATCATAGACGCCCTTCAGCTCCGTGTGAATTTGGTGAGCCTCCAAAGACTCTTTTGTAAGCTCTCGAATCGATTCTTGTCGCGATCGAATGGCGTTTACGTCACGAAGAGGAGATTCAAGCTCTAACCGCAATACTCGAGCCCCCATCGAGGTTGCCGATTGATTAATGAGCTGAAAAAGGTCTTCGGTATCCAGGTGAGTGTGGGTATGGGGTCCCACTTTTAAGCGATCACTCTCATGAAGGGGAAGCGGCTCGTGAAGGTGCGGAAGTTGAGTGAGTCCTTGTGATTTTAAAACATATTGAACAAGGATGGCGACCGCACGTTCAGCGGCTTCGTTTTCAAGAAGAATCGGGAGCGCCATTTTATCAAACTGCTTTTGGAGAAGGGGTTTTGCTTCTGAGCTAGAAACCATGTTGCTGGAGACTTCTTCTACAAGCGTTTGGGGAATGCTCTCAAGTAAATTCAAAAATTCAATCGGTGTTTTAGCGCTCGAATTCAGGAAGTGGCGAATTTCATAGAGTGCGGGTTCAGCAAGAAGTTCTGAAAGTTCCAACTCCTTAGAGATTCGAATTTCGCCTGTAGCAGGTTCGAGGAGAGCCAAGACAAATGACTTCGCTGTCGCTTGGCACAAAGTACCCAAGTACCGCGAACGGCTCGTGTTCCCGAGCTCAAATTGTACCGCTGGGGTAAACGTGCGGATGATCTGGCGATCGACGATTCCCTTGATTTGGTCCGTTGTCATTCCTTCTGGAAGGATCTGTTCCGCGATCGCTACCTTCTTGCCAGCATTTAAAAGCTTTTGAATATAATTGGTGGCACTGTGAAACGGTACCCCTGCCATAGGCATGGGATTATCGCTCCGCTTATCCCGTGAGGTGAGAGTGACGCCCAAAAGCGGCGCTGCGCCGACTGCATCCTCCGCGAAGAGCTCGTAGAAGTCCCCCATACGAAAGAATAAGAACGCATCACCGGCCTGCTCCTTTAAGCGGACAAATTGCTTCATGAGCGGAGTGGCACATTCGGGTGAGTTGGGGTCTAAGCGGTATGTCATTGAGCCTCGGGTTCTAACAAATAGGGCGAGATGGGGGCAAGGGGAGAGTTTGGGCCCCGGTAAGGCTTGATTTTATTGCTCTTTCTTACCCTTCAGATGTCACACAAATTGTGATATGCAGTGGGGATCATTAATTAACTGAAATCTGGGACGGAATTTATAGCCGAAACCCCAGGAGGACATCATGAATTCGACTCCTACTAAAAAAGTACTGGTGAAGACCTTTGGCTGCCAAATGAACGTGGCCGACACCGAGAGAATGGTCGCCCTGATGGGTGAACGGGGCATGGAACCCACTGAAAATCCAAAGGAAGCCGACCTCATTATCATCAATGGCTGCTCGGTGAGAGAGAAAGCCGTCCATAAAGCGGTATCTTTCCTGGGCGAGCAACAAATTCTTAAAAAACAAAAAGGTGAAAAAGGACCGATCATCGCGCTGGGTGGATGCGTCGGTCAGCTCGATAAGGGCGAAGTGTTCAAACGCGCGCCTTATCTGGATTTCGTATTTGGCCCCGATGCGATTGATCAATTACCAGAGCTGGTTCACAAAGCAGAAGAGGGGAATCGTCATTTCGTTCAAGTCGAATTCGATAAGACCCTTGCTTATTCGACTCAAACAAAAGTTCACGGCTCTAAAGCTCAAGCCTTTGTAAACATCATGAAGGGTTGCGATAAGTATTGCACCTATTGCATTGTTCCCTTTACTCGCGGACGTGAAAAATCTCGAACCATTCAGGAAGTTTTGGATGATTTAGCGGGACTGGTTGCTAAAGGCGTTCGTGAAGTGACTCTGCTGGGCCAAAACGTAAACTCTTTTGGGAAGGGCAATCCCAACACGAATGGCTATGAGCCAAAAGAGCTTCATAACCCAATTGGTAAAGTGGGTCCTAGAGCCGGAGAAGAGAATTTTCCACAGCTCTTGTACGCGATCGAAGCCGATCCTCGTCTTGAGAAATTAAAGCGCATTCGCTTTACTTCGTCACACCCCCTTGATTTTAGTGATGAGCTGATTGCTTGTTACGGCCCGAAAGAAAAGGGAGGCGTGACTCGCTTAGCGAAACACCTTCACTTACCGGTTCAATCAGGCTCAAACCGCATGCTGACGAAGATGGGGCGCCATCACCAGATCGAAAACTACATTGCTCAAATGAAACGCTTAAAAGAGCTTTGCCCTGAAGTGGGAATGTCGACCGATCTGATCGTGGGCTTTCCGACCGAAAGTGAAGAGGAATATCTGGATACCCGTAAGTTACTCGACGAAGTTCAATTCGATAACATCTACGCATTTATGTATTCCCCGCGTCCTGGAACTCGCGCATCGAAATTGCCGGATGATGTGCCTAATGATGTGAAGAGTCGCCGACTGAACGATCTTTTGGCTCATCAACTCACGATTGCGAAGACCACTTATGCTTCACGCGTAGGACAAACGATGGAAGTGCTCGTCGAGGGCCTTGCGAAGCATCAAAATATGATGAAAGAAGGCGAAAAAGGTCGAGTGTGGACGGGGCGCACGACTTGTAACCGAGTGGTAAACTTTATTGATACCACTGGCCGCAATTATTTAGGCCAGCTCCTCATGGTAAAGATCACAGGTTCCACTTCATTATCTCTTTCTGGCGAATTGGTTCATGATTCAGGTTATGCTGAGAGAAATGATGGATCGGTTCAATACACGAGCTCTTATTCATCATCAGAGGTGGTTCAATGATTCTTCCCCATAAAGGTTTTAACCCTGTAGTCCCTGAAAGTTGTTTTATTGCACCTTCAGCCGATATTATTGGCGATGTCACGATCGGTGAAGAGAGCTCCGTTTGGTTTCAAGTCGTGATTCGCGGCGATGTAAATTCCATTCGTATTGGTGCTCGCACCAATATTCAAGATGGTGCGATCCTTCATGTGACCCGAGATAAAATGCCAATGAAGGGTGCTCCACTCACGGTGGGCGATGATGTGACGATTGGTCACCGAGTGACCCTTCATGGATGCACGATCAAGAATCGAATTTTGCTCGGAA
>CAIOKW010000290.1 GCA_903858975.1 Oligoflexia bacterium
CGGTATTTGTTTCCGAAAACCGAGTCCAGCCCAAAAAGTTTCGTAATCGCTTCTCTACTGAAGAGTTGATCATTAAGCCTGAGCTTTATCACATGAGTGTTGCTGCTCCATTGGTGATTAGGCCAGATGTTTCCAGTTGGGGTGGGTTGGTGGTTTTGGCTGATTTAGTGGGCCAGGAGTTTAGCGAGGAGTACATTGATTATGTTCTCAGAAAATGTACTGCTATGGGCGGTCAGATTCAGTCGATTCAAGTGTCTTATGTGAATGGCTTGAAATCGTGGTCGAGTTCTTTCAAAAAACTTGAAAGAGAATTTGGGATTTCAGTTCTGGAAACCGAGGCCATCACCCATCCTGAAATTGGTGCTCATTGGATGGCGTTTCAAGTAGTTTCGAAGGTATCTGATGTCAGAACTGTGCGAACTGAAGAATTCAAATTTGTAAACGATCGGATCTATTGGTTACCGGGTGATTTTGAGCAAGCCAGCACCCGTTGGCTCGCGGGCTTCGAGGGCCGGTATCAAACCGGACTTCATAGTGCGGTTGCAATTGAAGTGAGTGAGGAGGGTCCTCAGAGTGTGATCGATGCACTCACTTACGCGCTAGTGAAGCGAAGACTTGGAGCAGAAGTGAAGATTCAACATCATTTTCCAGGTGGTTTTTTTGTCAGTGTAAGTGAGAATGAGCGCTTTGCGGTAGAGGAAGAGTGGAGAGTGGTGGGAGTGGAATTTGAATTTGTTGGCCGTGTGACCTCTTCTCCTTATTTAGTCATCCGCAATGAAGAAGAACAGGTTCAGACGATTGCGATTGAGGATATCCTATGAGCAAATTTAGAGCATTGATTTTGACCTCTCCAGGGAGTCGCGGTGAGCGTTATTTTACGCATGCTTTTAAGCAAGTGGGACTGGATTCAGAAGTATTAGATGCTCAAGGGATCTTAGATTATCGAATTGATCTTGAGCAGCTTTGCTTAAAATATAAAGTTCTCATTATTCCAAGCGGTAATTCTTATTCCTCTATTCTCGGTGGTGGCAAGGCGCTTGCGATTAAGATCCAACACGCATTTAAATGGAATCTGCAGAAGTTTGCAGAACGGGGAGGCTTGGTCCTCGGAGTAGGAAGGGGCTTTCAGACCCTTCTTCATTTAGGCCTTTTTGGGGATGACTATACTTTGAAAATCAATGAGACCGCCGAGGCCCAAGAAAAATGGGTAAAAGTGGTTCCGAGCGGCAATCGTTGTATTTGGCTTAAAGGCCTCGGGACGCTCGAGTTACCCTTAAATTTGAGAGATACAGAATTTGTTATTGAACCGGGTGCGTATGTTGAAGCGCGAGGAAAGCTTGAGCGCCTGGGTATGTCCTGCCTGAAGAGCAGTGATCAAGAAAAAATCCTGGGCCTATGCGATACATCGGGACGAATTTTCGGAATGATGCCCGATCCAGAGTATTTTTTGAACTGGACTCACGCAGAGGATTGGTTTTTAAATCCAACTCGCGCTGCAGCCCCGGGCCAAGGCCTCTCTATTTTTGAAAATGCCGCTCGTTATTGCGAACAATAAGGTTGCGGCTATTTAGCCCAGTAAGCTTCGTCTAAGTTCTCTTCGCGTTCAGGGAGTCCCCTGAATAGACGCGGAGAATTTCTGGAGAGGATTTCGAAACTGACTCGATTGGAGTACTTACAGATTTGGGATAATGACGAATACGTCAGATATTGGGTCGCATGTTTGGGTGAGTTTGGGATCTTGGTTCGATGATATCGATTTGCAGCCATATCATGTAGTAAAGCTGAAAGGGCCCCGTCTCCTGCTCCGTTCGTGTTTCGGATTACCACAGGACCACCCATAAATGGATTAATGTGAGAATAAATACGAATTGGGTTCTCGCATTCGCTTTTTTTCATCGCCCGTGAATATTCATACATGTTGTAGTTCACGATCGACTTGGTATGGAGCTCATGCTCCGTTCGACGAGCAAATTGCTGGTCGACGTGTGCGCCCACGTAGAGACCTTGTGCTCCAACCGTTAAGAGAATGAGGTCCGTCAACTCAAGTGCTTTTTCGAGCGAGAGCAGGGGATCATCAATTCCCGTGAGCGCTAAAGCTTCCTCGTTATTCATCGCAAGCACGTTGACGTATTCCTTAATAAAATTCAGGAAGAAATCTCGGCGTTCTGAAACAAGCCCACTCGTTCCCAGGGTCAGGACGATCGGGACTCCTGCTTTTTTCGCAATTTCACATGCTTTTTGCGTCGATTTAGAAATGGGCCAGGTTTCATCGCGCAAAATATAAGCTGAAATCATCAGCGCACAAGCCTTTTCGATGATCTGGGTCGGTATGGATTCAGGCGATAACTCGTTCATGCATCCTTTTGAGATGCCGAAAGTTCTTTCACCATCCTCAGTGATGAAGCACATCGCACGGCCCATGGGCGAATCACAGGGTTGAAGGTGGTTGAGATCCACTTTTGAAGAGGTGGATGCAATGTATTTGAAAGAATAGTCACCGACGTTAATTTTTTTACTGATGGCACCCAAAAGAACCGCTCGTTCATCTGAGAGAACGCAGAAGTTGTGAAGGGTATTTCCGACCGTTCCGCCCGCAAACTCCCCCGTGACTTTGTTTTCGGCTTTCAGGGTATTATAAATATCATCCGCAACTTTCTGATCGATGAGTTGGGACTGGCCTTTCTTAAGCCCATAAGAATTCAAGAAACTTTCACTGACGCGACATTCGATATCTACTAAAAGTTGATCAATTCCTACCACGTGAAACGACTCATCCCCCGTGAAGTTATGATCAATATTCACACGATCTTTTTCAGAAATAGGGAAATAGTGTTTGTTTTTGCGACGTCCTGGGAATTTCATTGGACTGGAGAATAGCTTAAAACCCTGATTTTTTCAATGAGTTTTGAATAATGAAGTGGGTCATTGAAAATCGTTTAAAGCTTTTCTTTCGTCTTAATTCTGATTGGTTTCCGGTGAGCGGGATGAATGAATTCGATTGATTCTGCTTGAAGCATGAGGCGGGGACTGCTTTTGAAATAGCCGGCCCAATGCTCAGGATTTCCATAAAGAGGATCCCCGATGAGCGGGTGTTGGATACTTTCAAAGTGGCGCCTGATTTGATGGAAACGACCGGTCAGGGGAGTCACTTGAACGAGGGAGTTTCCACGCTCGCGTTTTTGAACAACGTAGTCAGTGCGGGCGGATTCCTTTAATTCTGATTTGTGTTTCTTCAGGGGAGTCTTAATGGACCCTTTGGGCGGTGGGGATCCCACGCACCACGCGAGGTAGGTCTTCTTTACAAGATGTTCTTTGAAGGCTCGAATCAGGCCCGCTGCAGTACGAGAGTCGAGAGCAAAAAGGACTACCCCAGAGGTGTCGGCATCGATTCGGTGGACAGGGAAGAGGCGCTGGCTCAGCTGATCCTCGAGAATCTCTTTTAAGCCCGGGGCGTTTCCGCCGCGTGACTCCCGATAGGTCGCTAGACCACTCGGTTTATGGGCTGCCAGGAGGTGGGCATCCTGAAAAATTACCTTAATTTTAATA
>CAIOKW010000291.1 GCA_903858975.1 Oligoflexia bacterium
CCTGCACAGTGCCAGAAGTTAAATGGATGCGAAATTTCATGGTGAAGCATGTCGGTCTTCAGCCCCGAAAGAAGACCACCTCGAAACGAAATGCTCGACTGAAGGAATACTTTACTCCCTACACCCAACGCCCAATTGAACTATGGCTTAAGAATGAGATTCTCACCAAGCTCCCTCAGAAAATCCGTTTCGAAATTGATGAAACCTTAGGTGGAAATAAAGCGCCACTGACCTCGCGCATGCATTTTTTAAAGTTCCATCTCCAGAATTTTGAAATCGAAGAGGTGCTTCCAAAACTGACCGTTGCACTCTTGATGCCTGAATTAAAAATTTCCAATCGCACCTTGGCGCAATATCGTCAGCTCGATGAGGGCATACAGGCAAGGCAAACGATCATTGAGAAAATGAGCGAGAATCTAGATATCTTTATCTATGACCGCGACATGAAGAAGCTCACCCAAAACTTAAATGCTTTTGATGCATTTCTTTCCGCTTACACCGTTCTTCTTTGTGATCGAAACGAATGCGTGAGTGCACCGAAAGGCTTCCCAACAGCCTCAGGATGGGTACGGTATCCAAAATCTCCACTCCTGGATTCTAATTACGACACTTCTCAACACGCAGATGAGGATGAAAGCTAAATGTTGCCCTACCTCTTCAAGCGAATGATCCAGACCCTTGTCACCCTGAGCTTCCTTGTTGTGGCCACCTTCTTCTTATTGCGCCTGGCTCCCGGTGGACCCTTTGATGGTGAAAAGGTGTGGCCCGCTGAAATTCAAGCCAACATCGAAGCAAAATACGGTTTGAATAAACCGCTCTATCAGCAATTCTTTGGATGGTCTCGAGACTTACTTCACGGTGACCTCAGAGAATCTTTTCATTACATTGGCACCCCAGTGACTGAAATCATTCACGATGCCATTCCGGCATCGTTTCAATTGGGCGGATGGGCACTCCTCATTTCTTTGATCTTCGGCTTACTGCTCGGAATCCTTTCAGCCTGGAAGCGCGGAAGTCTCCTTGATTTTTCTTCCATGTTCATTGCGGTCAGTGGCATCACCCTTCCGACCTATTTAATTGCAACACTCTTAGTACTTTTATTTTCGAATTACCTGGGCTGGCTTCCTCCTGCACTTTGGGAAGATAAGAAGTCCATGATTCTCCCCATTGTCACACTTTGCCTAAGACCCCTTGCCATCATTGCGCGAATGACGAGAACCACCCTGCTTGAAGTTCTACACGCAGATTATATTCGTACGGCTTACAGCAAGGGGCTCAAGGACTCCACTGTGCTTTTTAAACACGCCCTTCGAAATGCTCTGATCCCCGTCGTGACACTTTTAGGACCGATCACCGCCTCCCTCATCACAGGGAGTTATGTCGTGGAGACTATTTTTCAAATCCCGGGTCTCGGACAATATTTTGTTACCTCCGTCATTGATCGCGATTATCCACTCGTGATGGGGATGACTTTGACCTATGGATTGATTTTAATTCTTTGTAATTTGTTTGTGGATCTTACCTATGGCCTCATCGATCCGCGAGTCCGTTTGGAGAATACGCGATGATGAAGCGGTTTCTAAAAGATAAGCGATTCATCATTAGCGCAGGGACCCTCCTCATCCTTTGCATTGCCGCTGTTTTCGCATCGTTCATTGCACCCTATGCGTATGATGCGGTTTCAGTTGGCCCGAATCTCTCGCCACCGATTAAAGGATTCTGGATGGGGACTGATGTTCTCGGGCGCGATCTCTTCAGTCGAATTTTATTTGGAGCGAGACTCTCGCTCGCTGTTGGATTCTGTACCGCGATCTTTGCCTTAGTCTTAGGGACCATCACGGGTGCCGTGGCTGGATATTTTGGTGGCAAATGGGATCGAGTTCTTATGGGAATTGTCGATGTGTTCTTCATCTTTCCGATGCTACTTCTGGCCATTCTCCTGACCCTCCTTCTCGGACGTGGATTCTTTGGGATCTTCCTCGCGATTGGGATGACCACTTGGGTGACCCAAGCTCGCTTGGTTCGCGCCCTGGTGCTTCAGGCTCGTGAACTTCCGTATGTAGAGGCGGGCCGAGCGATTGGCCTCACTCACTTTGAAGTGATCTTTAAACACATTGTCCCGAACCTGCTCGGACCGATGATCGTTTCCCTCACCTTTCAAATCCCGAACAATATTTTGACCGAAAGTTTTTTGTCATTTGTTGGCCTTGGCCTTCAACCTCCCTATTCGAGCTGGGGAACCCTTGCCAATGAAGGCTTTCGAGGAATTCAAAGCTATCCACACTTGATGATTTTCCCGGGTTTAGCCCTTTTTATTACGATGATCGCGTTTCACTTCTTGGGCGACTCGCTGCGAGATATTTTGGATCCAAAAAGTTCGATTGGGTCTCACACGGGTCAATAGTCGTGATATTCTTTTTCACATGAAGAAGATTCTTGGACTGGCCAGCGCCCTTTCATTCCTTTTGATTTCCTGTAACCACAAAGTAGAAAATAAATCCACTCCATTGGCAAACACCCTTGCGAAGTCTGCGGAGACCAAGGCGGTTGAAATCAATCCGAAAGAAGCGCCCTTTGAGATTTATCGCTTAATGGCAAAAGATCCAAAGAACGTGAACCTTTCACCCTTAAGTCTCAAGATGGCTTTTGGGCTCATTTATCCAGGCGCTGGAGAATCTGCAAAGCTCACGCTTGAACAGCTATTCGGATTTAAGTCAGGTCAATATCAATCCTTCGCAGAAGATTTTAAGGTGATGGAACAGTTTGCAAAAGAGAAGGGCACTAATGAGCTCTACCTTGCGAACTCACTTTGGGCAAAAGAGCCGAAAAGAATTCTTCCTGAATTTCAAAATGCCGTAAAAAAAATGGGCGCAAGCATTGAGCCTCTTAATCTCAAGCAAATCAACGAATGGGTGAGCGAAGGGACTCGGGGGAAAATCACTAGAATCCTGGATAAGCTTGACCCATCGATTTCACTGATTGCCCTAAACGCAATCTACTTTAAAGCTCAGTGGCTTACCCCCTTCAAAAAAGAGGCGACGATTCTTGCTCATTTCCAGAGTTCACCTTATGGAACCACCACCACTCCGATGATGAAAATGAAACATCACTTTCGTTACATGGAAGATGAAGTTTCTCAGTGGATCGAGCTCCCGTACCTGAATTCTCCTTTCGTACTTCTTGCAGCCTTGCCCAAAAAACGATTTGAACTCAATGCCCTTGAACAAAAACTCAGTAACGACTACGTAAAGGGAATTGAAGCAAAGATGAAAGATGAGACCGTTGATCTCGTCTTACCTAAGTTTAAATTTGATGAAAAAGCGTCACTCAAGTCGCTGATGTCGCATGCAGGTTTTGGGGGTCTTTTTGAAAAGGGCGTCTTTACCCAGATAGCGAAATCATCTGACTTCAGAATCTCGGATGTGATTCAAGCAACGGCTCTAGAGGTGAACGAGCAAGGAACTGAAGCTGCCGCAGCCACGGCCATCGCGATGGAGAAGAGTAGCTTTAGCATGGGACTCACGAAAAAGTTTTATGCTGATCAGCCATTCATCTTCATGCTAAAAAACACCAAATCAAACGAGATCTACTTCTTAGGAAGACTCTATCAACCTTAGGAAAAGGTTATGGGGCGCTCTTATTCGAAGTTAACCACTCGCACGGTAACATCACCCTTCACCTTCGACTGACAAGCCAAGCGAGAATGAGTTGTTCTTCCATCAAGGACATCTAAGCGCTCAAGCTCGTCACTGTCCGGAGCATCAAGGTTCACTTCTCCCTCCATCACTTCACAGTGACAGGTCGTACAGGCACAAAAACCACCGCATGCATGCTGAATGGATACATCATTTGCAAGAGCGATATCTAATAGCGAGTCCCCTGCTTTTGCGCTCACTTCAATTCCAGAGGGAAGAAATTTTACTTTAGGCATGAATCAATATCCTTTGATAAATCAGGTTGAAAAACTGGAACCGCAGCCACAGGTGCGCTTTGCATTCGGATTAGTGAATACAAAACCCTTTCCATTCAGTCCACCCGAAAAATCAAGCTCGGTCCCGGTGAGATAAATGAACGATTTTTTATCGATCACGAGCATCACTCCGTCTCGTTCAAAAGTCCGATCCATATCGGATACGGGCTGGGTTTCAAAATCAAGTTTATAACTCATGCCGGAGCATCCGCCGCCCACTACTTGAACTCTCAAATGAGCTTGAGTGTGACTCGGGTCTGATTGCTGAATTCTTTTAATCTCGCTGACTGCTTGATCGGTCATGGTAATCATCATGTGCATTCTCCACCTACATAGGGAGTTCCAGTTTGCTGGGCAAACTCTCTCTCCATTTTTCTTAAATCCTTCACCACTTGTACAACTTCTTCAGCTGCATCTATAATCTCTTTTTCAGTATTCATTCGGCCAATCCCAAACCGAAGCGTTGCTCGCGCCAAATCCTTATGAATCCCAAGAACCGTCAAAACCTGTGAATAATCTTGTGTCCCATTTAAACAAGCGGAAGCATTGCTGACAGCAATATTCTTGAATCGGCCAAACATTGCCGCACCATCAACACCCACCACACTGATATTTAAATTATTCGGTAGGCAGTTTAAATCAGGAGTATTTCTGATCAAACACGGAAGAGCTTCTTTCAGCTTTATCCAAAGCAAGTCTCGAAGGTCCGAGAGTGCCTTCACTTCTGATTCGAGCACTTCATCCATGATTTGAGCAGCGACCCCAAACCCGACGATCCCCGGTGAGTTCGGAGTTCCCGGACGCATGCCTCGCTCCTGCCCGCCACCTAAGAAGATGGGTTCCAAATCGACTCTCGGATTCTTCCGGCGCACATACAAGGCACCGACGCCTTTGGGTCCATGAATTTTATGCGCACTGACGGTCAGTAGATCCGCGCCGATTGAGTCCACCGTGAAACGAATTTTCCCCAGTGCCTGAACCGCATCGGTATGGAAAAGGGCGCCCGCTTCATGAGCTAAAGTTGAAAGCGTTTTTAAATCTTGAATCGTCCCAATCTCGTGATTCGCATAAGCAATACTTACAAGCCCTACGTTCTGATTGAGTTTGGAGCGATAGTCGGCGAGATCAATAAAGCCTTTTGAATCGGTCTTGATCCATTCCACTTTAAAGCCGCGCTCTTCAAGTAGTTCCAGGGGCCCAAGAACAGATGCGTGTTCAATCGAAGTGGATAGAATGGTTTTCTTTTGAAGGGATCCCAGATGCGGGATCAAACCGAGCAGTGCGAGATGATTACTCTCAGTTGCTCCGCTTGTAAAAATGATCTCTTTCTCAGTTGCGCCGATCAGTTTTGCTAACTGTGAACGCGCATGAGTGACCCCTGCTTCCGCTTCCCAATTAAAGCGATGCACTCCGTGTGAAGCATTCCCAAACCGTTCCAAGAAATAAGGCTTTATCGCCTCAAATACTCGGGGATCAATGGGAGTCGTAGAATGGCCGTCGAGGTAGATCATCAGAACCTTTCGGCTTCTAAAATACTACTTTTTTGTATGGATTTCAATCAGAGGCAAAAACCATTATTTACAAACACTTACAAAGTAAGGACTGAGGAGGCTAACGCTCCGCGACTTTCTTCTGACTAAAGGCCGTCTCAAAGGTTCTTCTCGCCAAGAAGGACGATTTCACCGTCCAATACTTCTTATGCATCGTGAGAACGGATACCGCGATCTTGCGACCATGGGATTGGGCAAAGCCCACGAACCAATCAATGCGGCCCCCATAGTTTCGATCGGTTAAGTGCCCTGTTTTTCCACCCACCTGAAGTTCACTGAACTTACCGCGGAAGAAACCCCGAAATGCTTTTTTCGAAGTTCCGTTGGCAACCGTTTCTTGCATGAGGGTCTTCAATTCATTTGAAGTTTCGACCGTCATCACTTTTCCCTGAATCGCAGGCTCAGATCGATAAATGGTTTTTCCTGATTTGAGGTATGCAGCATTTAGGAAATAGGGCTGCATCATTACTCCATCATTCGCAACTGCAGCTGCGATCATGGCGCCATGGAGCGGACTCATCACGTTATCTTGAGTGTACCCTGATCCCATTTCGGCGAGCTCAAAGGAGTCAGTCGGATTTGCTGATTTTGACATCATCACTGGGAATTCCGCAGGAATGGCTTCATTATAAGCAAAGCGATTTGAAAAGGCCTTTAACGGTTCTTTCCCAATATTAAAAACGGCGAGCCGTCCAAATACGGTATTGATAGACTTTCCAAATGCCGCTTTTAATGAAGAGACCCTTTTCCATCCTGAAACTTTCTCTTTAATCTGAGACTTATAAAGGGTGTGATCCCGTCCACCGTAGGCAATCATGGTGTGAGGATTCGCTTTTTGCTCCTCAATCGCTGCAGCTGCAGTCACCACTTTAAATACCGAAGCAGATGGGAAAGTGGATTCAATTGCTGGGTTTCCCTCGATCACAAAAGCTTTGTTTTCGGCAGCCATCGCAAGCACTCGACCCGTTGAGGCATCCATTGCGACCATGACCCCTAAATCGGGCTTATATTGATCTAATAAATCTTCAGCCATGGACTGGAGACTTGGATCAAATGCGTAATCTAAAATCACTGGCTCCGGATAACCCGCGAGTTGAACCTCATTTTGTTTAAACTGATAGAGGCTTTGATTATTAGCACCGACAATTTTTTGACGAAGTTCTGACTTTGAAATCAGCGCACTTCCAAATGGATTCTGAACTCCACCTGATGAATGGTGCATGCGAGTTCCGAAAAACCATCCTCCTACAAAAACAATGGCCACTAAACCGAGTACAAGTACGGGTTTAACGAGTTTCGTGGACAGTATGGTTTTATTGACGGCCTCATCCCTAAGCTGCATCCCTTTATTGTGTCAAAGAATTAGGAAGACTGCAAATCCTGAGATTCATCTTTTCCCTCTTCTTCATCTTGGGTGGGATCACTCAAATCTTCGTTTGGAATGGTCTGATCCACACTGCTCTCAAAACTGAGAGCCGAATTCCACTCCTGATCACGCTCATCAGAAGACAGATAATGTGCCATCACCATTTTATTTAAAACGGAGCGAATAATTCTCCTCGCAAAAGGGGTCAGCTGTTTCTTACGAAAGGAAATTGCGTATTTTTTGGGTGAGGGAAGCAGCATTGCGAGAAAGGCTCCCTCCTTCGCATTCAATTGTGAAGCCGGTTTATGGAAGTAAAACTCACTGGCCTGCCCCACCCCGAAAATTCCATCGCCCATTTCAGCAATATTCAAATAGAGTTCGAGAATCTTATTTTTACCGAGAACCTTTTCAATTTTAGATGCCATCCATAGCTCACGGGCTTTTCGTGACAGGCTCTTCTCTTTTGAAAGATAAATATTTCGCACCACTTGCTGGGTGATAGTACTTGCTCCACGAGTGAGATGCCCCGCTTCGACACTCTCTCGAATGGCTTCTTGAATTTGTTTTTGGTCATACCCCGGGTGCTGGTAGAAGGCCCAGTCCTCGGAGACCAAAATTGCTCCTTGGGCTTTTTTAGAGACTTGCCCTAAGGAAACCCAGTGGGCTGGTGGATAACGCTTAATGACCACTTCGCTGGGCTCATGAGCACCATGATAAATCACGTGCGGGTACTGGGATTTCAAATCAGAAAAACGCGGAGCACACCCCTTGCCTGAACCGCATGCTGAAAGGAATAAGACCAATAAGGGATAAAGAAATTTTTTCACGCTGGAAGAGGAAGGTTTTGAACTTTACGGATTTGATCGATCACTTCACGGACCGCACCCTGCCCACCCGAGCGGCGGGTAATCGCATGAACCACGTTATGAACCTCGCTCATCGCTTCTGGAACGGTGATCGCAAGCCCCACCGCCATCAGTGCCGGCATATCAAAGAGCTCATCTCCCATGAAACAGGTCTCTTCTGCCGAAATTCCTGTTTCTTGTGTGATTTGCTTCATCGATGCAAGCTTATCCTCACTCCCTAAAACTGCGTATTGAATCCCAAGCACTTTGATACGCTCCTTGAGTTCATTTGAGTTTCCACCGCTGATAATTCCAACTTTAATTCCCATTTTTTGGATGAGCTTAATCCCATAGCCATCATAGATGTTATAGGTACGGGTCCAACCCTGCCCTTCAACATGAAAAATGGTACCGTTGGTCAGAATTCCATCGACATCTAAAAGTAATAGCCTAATTCGAGAAATTTTCTTCTGAAATTCATCCTCGGGAATCAGGAGCTTCATGTACGGGTCTCCGGAAGTAATTTAGGAAAAGTCTGCGCGAGTTTACGAAATTCTAGAATTTGCTTGATGAACTCGCCCACATGCTCAAGATAAAACGCATTCGGACCATCACTTTTCGCTAGTTCTGGTCTTGGATGACATTCCATAAATAAACCATCCGCTCCAGCAGCAAATGCAGAGCGAGCTAAGACTTCTAAGTATTCTCGCTTACCCCCTGTGGATTTCCCGCCCGGTCCACCGCCTGGACTTTGAATGGAGTGAGTCGCATCGTAGATCGTCGGAACACCAAATTTCGACATGGTTTGGAACGAGGTCATATCGACCACTAAAGTATTGTACCCAAAACTGGTTCCACGCTCAGTCAGGTGAAGATCCACCTTCTTCGCGCCATGTTTTGCTTCCACTGCCCGAACTTTTTCAACAATATTCTTGGTATCCCAGGGCGCTAGGAACTGGCCTTTTTTAACGTTAATTTTGCGGTTCCATTTAATAGCAGCCTCTGTCACCGATACAATGAGGTCTGTTTGGCGACAAAGAAATGCCGGAACCTGTAGGAAGTCGATATGCTTTGCGACTTCCTCAGCTTGATCGGGAGTGTGAATATCCGTCAGCAATGGAAGCCCTAAGCGCTCTTTCACCTTGGTCAAAATCTTCAAGCCCTCTTCAATGCCAGGACCGCGAAAGCCATCAATCGATGAACGATTCGCCTTATCAAAAGATGCTTTAAAGAAAAGCTGAACCGGCAGACCGTGAAGCTGGCGCTTCAGTTCAGTTGCAATTTCCATCACCAAGCCTTCGTCTTCAATTACGCAAGGACCAGCAATCAGAGTCATCGGTGGAACAGGTGTGTGTAACATTATTGGATTCCTTTAAGTGAGGCTTTAATAAATTGAACAAAAAGTGGATGAGGCGCGAGTGGACGACTCAGGAGTTCCGGATGAAACTGACAGCCCAAGAACCACGGATGATCGGGAAGCTCCACCATTTCGACGAGTTCTTCACCGGTTTTTGGATCTTGATAACGACCACTCACGAGCAATCCACTCTCCTCGAGTCGAGATCTGAAATGGTTTGATACCTCAAAACGATGGCGGTGGCGTTCAGAGATTGAAGATTTTTGATAAGCCGTGAAAGCATGAGTCGCTTTTCCGCTATGCTTTGCAAGCACCTCGCACGGATAAGCTCCGAGGCGCATGGTGCCGCCGAGCTCCTTGATCCCTTTTTGCGAATCCATCAGGTCGATCACATTTTGATCGTTCTCTGGTTTGAATTCTGCTGAGTTAGCATGATCAAGCCCCCCGACATGCCTTGCGAATTCGATGGTCGCTAGTTGCATTCCTAAGCAAATCCCAAAAAATGGAATCTTTTTGGTCCGTGCATATTCAATTGCTTTGATCTTTCCTTCGATTCCGCGCTCACCAAAGCCACCCGGCACCAAAATTCCGCTCACGGTAGAGAGTTCTGTAAGGTCGCCATTCTCTAGCTTCTCACTATCAATATAAATAGGAATCACTTTAGCGCGGTTTGCAACCCCACCATGAACCAGTGACTCCGATATCGATTTATAGGTATCTGCCCAATCGGTATATTTTCCTACAATTCCGATTTTTACTTCATGCTCGGGATGGTGAATCACATCCACCATGGCCTTCCACTTTGAGAGGTCCGCGCGTCCGGTCCAAATTCCAAGCTTTTCCAGAACCTTATTATCCATTCCCTCTTCCGCAAGTAGGAGCGGAACATCATAAATACTATCCGCATCTTGGCAGCTGAAAACGCAGTCGCCGGGCACGTTACAAAAAAGGCCAATTTTATCTTTTACTTCTTTATCAATCGCGCGATCCGTTCGACAGATCAGGATATCTGGTTGAATCCCAATCTCGCGCAGCTCTTTTACGCTGTGCTGAGTGGGCTTGGTCTTTAGCTCTTTTGCAGCAGCGATATAGGGAACGAGAGTGAGATGTGCGTAGAGAACATTTTCAGCACCTTCTTCGTGCTTGATTTGTCGGATGGCTTCTAAAAATGGAAGCCCTTCAATGTCACCGACCGTTCCGCCGACTTCAATGATCCCTACATCCGCATCTTCCATCGCAGTTTTGATATTACTTTTGATTTGGTCGGTAACGTGAGGAATGACCTGAACTGTTTTTCCAAGATATCCGCCTTCACGTTCTCGCTTAATGACGGCCTCGTAGACTCGACCGGCAGTAAAACTATTCTTCCGTGTAAATGTAGCGTTCTGAACATAGCGTTGGTAGTGCCCAAGATCGAGATCCGTTTCTGTCCCATCATCTAGAACAAAAACTTCTCCATGTTGAAATGGACTCATCGTTCCTGGATCCACATTGAGGTAAGGATCCATCTTTAACATGGTCACCTTTAATCCTCGCTGCTCAAGCAACATCCCTAGAGAAGCTGCTGTGATTCCTTTTCCAATACTGGAGAGAACCCCACCGGTTACAAAAATATA
>CAIOKW010000292.1 GCA_903858975.1 Oligoflexia bacterium
AGGACTCCATTGATACCATCAATTACTTTTTTAACCTTATCCGAGACCTTCTGATAATCGGCCTTCACGCTAAAACTAAACTTTTGGCCTGGCTTTGCCTGCTTCAGTTGCACTCCGACCCCTTGAAGGAAGTCGGGCACATCATTGCTCGGGAGCTCAACTTCAAATCCATCGACACTGAGGAGTGCGTTCTTTGCGCCCTTATCTTTATCCACATAAAATTCCTCCTGCCCATCCACGAAGTAGAGCTGAGGGAATTTCACTTCATTTTCTGCGCCGTCTTTCTTTGCGGTAACCACAAGTCGATAAGGCTTTTCACTATCGGTTACGTCCTTCAAAACTGTGGCTTTTACGGCACTCTCTGGAACCGCGTTAATTTTGTTGGCGATACCGTACAGAGAGGCATCATCAGCAGTCACGTAAATATCTTGGGTTTTTCCCTCTGGTAAGTTGAGAGTAATGTAGCCAAGTCCGAGTACTTTTTTATTGGGATCGCTGAAGCCGTTTGAAATCATGGATGAACGCTCTGCGAGCTCTTTCACTTCCACTTCCCAGCTACCTACGTTTGCTTTTTCTTTATCAATGCTCACTCCCATCAGTTGGGAGCCATCTCCGAGCTCTGCTTTTAATTCTTTGAATTTATTAAATCCAATCATCGAGTCCAGGGTGCCCTGGAGCGCTGTAAACTTTCCCTTGAACTCACCAAATAATTTTAACTTTGATCCCTCGGCGTCTTTGCGCTTCTCAAGGGATTTGATCGGCTGTTTTTCAGCCTCAATGATGGCGTTCAATGCATTCTTAAATTGGCCGCCCCCCATGGGGTCAAAACGTAAACCCACTGATTGAAGTCCTCCTTGACCTCTATTCTTATTTTCGCGGTTTTTAAGCTAAAATCCAGGGAAATTACGTCTATTTAACAAATCTTTTTCGAGTGAGTTGGTGGCGTCATAGTACAAAAATTGACGATGAGTCGGGGGATAGCCCATATTCCAGTAGAAGGGCGCCCACTGGTCAAGATCATGACAGTGACCTAAGATTACAAAGTCAAACCCCTGACGGTTTTTCATGGCTGCGAAGTCTCGATAGGTTTTTCTCAATTTTTCACGGTGTTCTGCTTGCCAGTACTCGGGGAGATCTTTTTCCTTTTGCTCGGCTGGCCGAGAAAGTAAAACGGACAGACCTTCAATCCATCGCCCTGGAAGCACGCTGGATAAAATTTGAATCGGCTGCGAGCGAAAAACAGCCCTGAGCCTGAGGTACCCAACATCACTTTGATCCACGAGATCTCCATGAGCTACATAGATCCTTAAGGGTTTCTCGCTGCTTCGCCCTTGAAGCATTAAATCAACGGACTCGTTCTCAAAAATCACTGTATTTGGAAAGTGCGTCTTGAGATGGAAGTCATGATTTCCCTCGATGTAGAAAACCCTGACCCCACGGTCACTCAGTGCTTTCACCGCCTCGAAGAAACTGTGGTATTTGGTCCGAAAATAATTCGATTCTCCAACCAAAAGATCGAAAATATCTCCCGCGAAGATGACTGCATCCTCCTCATTTTGCGGCTCTAAAAGTGCGGTGAGAAAGGAATGGTAGAGCGCCGAGCCCGGATCAGATAAATGTAAGTCGGAAAAAACCCAAAGCCTCCGGACATGTTTCATAACTGCTTTCGATCTTACACGAGTCAGGCTTTTTGATCCAGAATTCGACCCGATTTTTGGCCTGAGTTCACCGCTTCACGAAGCTTTAAGAACTCTTCGCCAGAGACTGATCTCAAAATACCGCCGGTAGCATCTTTTAAAACGACCTTTAATCCAGGTCCATTGCCCTCTGCGCTAGCACTGATTCCATGAGACAGGTTCGTTTCATCATCAGAATAGGTATCGACCGCAGCTTCGACCGCCTCCATCGTTGCCTCAAACTCAGGCTCTTCCTTTTTTTCCTTTTTACCTTGTCGTTCAAACGCATTTGAACCCGCTCCACCCTGTTTGTCGTTCGTGGCTTCAGCGATTCTACCAAAAGATTGGGGTATTGGACTGTAGGAATTAATCTTCATAAAAGCTCCTAAGTACTGATCGGCATTTGGTTTTTAAACATTAAATGGATAAAATTGACCCTATTTGCAATCCAATTTGAAACAAATTCTTGACGAATTACATAGTTTTTGTGTAAAATAGGCGAAATTTTTGGAGGACCCATGAAAAACCTAAAGATCCTGGCCCTACTCAGCGTACTTTCTGTATCCCTTTTCGCATGCTCGGAAGGAACATCTACACCCACTGCGGGAAGCCCTTACACCTACAACCAAGGAACGACCGCTAATCCTTATGGGTATCCAAACCAGACCGGGATTAACGGTTACAACTACAATCCCTACCTTCAGAACCAAGGTGTGTACCCGAACACGACCTATCCAAATACAGTGAACACTAATACCCAAATTCCTCAGGGTGTGAATCCAAATGCATTTTTGCAATATCAATCGCAAATGCAGGCACAAGCCATGTTCAGCTGCCAAGCACGCATGAGCCCTTACTTTTATTATCAAAGCTCTTGGAATAATAACTGTGGAGTTCGCCGCCAGGTGACCTACACTCCTTCAAGCTGCGCCTGCATCAAGGCTCCTTGTAATTGCCAACAGGTGATCAGTCAGTGCAACAACACGACGACGACCACGACCACCACGACTTCTACGGTGGGCACAGACGGAATCGACACGAATTCTAAAACTCTTCCACTTTCTTTAACCGGAGCTGATGCAAAAGCGATCTACGAGCGCCTTGCTAAGGAAGAAGAAGACACCAACAACCGTTCGAAGACAAAAATCCGCACCGGAACCATCATCAAGTGTATGAAGGATGGCAAAGGCAAGAACAACGAAGATTACGCATGTGACTTTGATATCGCAATAGCAGATGGTCGCATCTATGAAATCTACCCAGTTGGAAAAATTGGTCAGCCAGATGTTGCTTCTGACTCTGTGTACTCTGGAAAAAACCTTCAAATCGGTGGAACAGGGCTGAATACAAACGAAGCTTTGATCAAGATCACGGGTAAGATTGCGGACTATCTCTTCAAGAAGCTTCCAGGCGATGCTAAGCCAGGCGTGATCACTTCTGGGTCTACCACTGCTGCGAACATTAAGAGCGGACTCAATATCAAGTGTTACCAAACGACTGCAACGGTAGATTTGATCACCGAATGCTCAGTGAAGATTCGTGTTGAATCAGGCGAAATCCTGGCTCAGTAAGCCTTCTTTGCCCTAACGACTTTTCCATCTTCGATGGCTCCACAACCAGTCTTGTGGGGCCATTTTTATTTGTGCCTCGAGCTTTTCGGAATAAATTTTGATCAAGGCCAACGCCTGCTCTGAACGCTCAAGAGATATCCCATTCACTTTTGAGATGCGCTCAATTTGCGCCCGATCCTCTAGGGTCCACTGAAAACGACTCGGATCGACGTCTAAAATCTCGACTCCCCACTCAAAGCGAGATCGACCCACTCTCCGCATCCATCCCCAAATGGGCGTTAATCCTCGCTCAAGAGTAATGATTCCTGGGCCTGGTACCACGTAAGTCTTTCGATTTAAAAACTGAACTTCAAATGCTTTCGAATAATCATGGGGCGCCTGATCCGATAAAAGACCTAAGACATAAGGTCGATCCCATTTCTGATCAATGACTTCTCGAACTTTTTTGATCGGTACCATTTTTATACCAAAACGCTCGCGGGATTCTACTACTGCTACATTCATTTTGGCGTTGGAAAGGGGTTTATAAACCCCAAAACACTGCTGCTTGAATTCAAGACTCAAGGAGAGCGCTAGAATTTCCCAGTTACCCAGGTGACTTGAAATTCCAGCTACGTTCACCTGGCGATCCCATAACTCTTTCGGCACCTCGGGTGTCATAAAGTGGCATCGATCACGAAGTTCTTTTTCGGTGATTGAAAAATTCTTGATGGTCTCCATCAAAATGTCTGAGAAATTTCGATAGAAATCTTTCTCGATCTCAAGGATCTCTGAGTGCGATTTCTCAGGAAATGCCGAAATCAGATTCTCCCGGACAACGTTGCGTCGATAGCGGAAGACTCGGTAAAGAAGAAAACAAAGTCCATCCGAGAGCACATGGAGAACCGGAAAGGGGAACTTTGACATCCCCATCATGAGCCACTTCATTTAGGTCCCTTCCCCACAGGACAAAAACCGGGACGGGGTCCAATTTTTGGAAAAGTCCTGCAGACTTCGGGGCGCTTTTCGTACACCGTGCATTGCCGAGTCTTTTCATCGAGGAAAATACAATCCCGGCCCCCGCGCTGTTCAATAATAAAAAGCCCGCTATTGGCGCGATAGGACTGGATCACTCCCTCTTTTGAGAGCTTCTTTGCAACTTTTTTTAAGGATACCGCGGCCTCATCCTCGGTGATGACCCCTAGCCGAATCAAATCATAGGCACTCACCTCAAGCGGGAGGGTACAGCAACCAGCCCAACAGCCTTCACACATCCCTTTTTTATAGGCCTTCCAGTTGCTCGGTTTTTGAGGATCGCTTCGATTCATAGTAGATCTGAACATAGCATCGGTCAGCGCTCAAAGCGATGGATAACGCGGCGCTTAATTTGCTCGGGATTTACTTTGCCTCTGATTCAAAAAACCTTCGATCCTGAAAGCATTTTGTGCTTTAATCGCCCCATCATGAGGGACTGGGGATTTGCATTTTTAATTCTATTCTATTCACTCTCGTCCTTTGCTGAAGCTCAAGGCACCAAACCCTATCCCTGCCAAAATGCAAAAGTGGAAGATTTGCGAGTTCAGATGGGGCTTTCGAGTGCCGAAATTCCCACACCGCTTCAAAAACCAAAATATGTCGCCCCGATCGGATGCGAGCGCCCCTTTGTTTATCGGGGTGAAGTTTACGCGGTCGATGCCCCCCAAGCGCAGGATGCTTCCACCCTTCGCCAATTCTTACAACCCGTTCCAGAAGCCGATTCGATCATTCAAAGCTACCAAGAACGACGTGAACGCAGTAAAATCAGCGCCTATACGGGAACGCTCGGCATTTTTGCAATTCTGGTCGCCAATACCGTCATTCGACGAATGCATTTCGACTCAAAAGATTCCGTCGTATCTGCCCTTCAAATCGGCGGACTTGCCCTCACCGTCGGTGGGTTTGCCTACAGCTTTGCTCTTCTCAAGTCCAATGAGTATCTCTTGCCAAAAGCGGTTGATGCTTATAATCGTGCAAAACCAGAAGATCCGATTGAGCTTCGATTTCAAGCCGGATGGAGTTTTTAAATTATGCCAAAACGTACTGACCTGAAAAAAATCCTTCTCATTGGTAGCGGCCCAATCCAAATTGGACAAGCTTGTGAATTTGATTATTCTGGCACCCAAGCCATTAAAGCTCTCAAAGAAGAGGGCTACACCGTCATTCTCGTAAATTCTAACCCAGCGACCATCATGACTGACCCTGAGCTCGCGGACCGAGTCTACATTGAGCCACTCACGGTTCCGGTCGTGGAAGAAATCATCCGAAAAGAAAAGCCTGATGCCATCCTTCCCACCATGGGCGGACAGACTGCGCTGAACCTGACCCTTGAACTTCATAAAAATGGCGTACTCGACCGCTACAAAGTGGAAATTTTGGGAGCAAAGCCCGAAGTCATTCACCGAGCTGAAGACCGAGAAACCTTCAAACGCACTATGGATGCAATCGGCATCGAAAGCGCGAGATCTTTTGTTGCCTCCTCACTTGAAGAAGGAAAGAAGATCGTTCAAGAAGTGGGACTTCCCGTAGTCCTGCGCCCCTCCTTCACTCTCGGCGGAGAAGGTGGCGGGATTGTTTACACTGAAGCAGAATTTATCGAGAAACTTTCTCGAGCACTCTTCCTTTCTCCGAATAGCTCTTGCTTGATTGAAGAAAGTCTCTTGGGTTGGAAAGAGTTTGAACTCGAAGTGGTTCGCGACAAAAAAGACAATGTCGTTATTGTTTGTTCCATTGAAAACTTAGACCCCATGGGCGTTCACACCGGTGACTCGATTACCATTGCACCGGCTCAAACCCTTACCGATAAAGAATATCAAAACCTCCGTAACCAATCGATCCGCATCATTCGAGCGATCGGCGTTGAAACCGGAGGAAGCAATATCCAGTTCGCGCTGAATCCCAAAGATGGCAGAGTCATCGTGATCGAAATGAATCCTCGCGTTTCTCGATCTTCTGCGCTCGCTTCAAAAGCGACTGGCTTCCCGATTGCTCGTATCGCAGCCAAACTCGCCGTTGGCTACACGCTTGACGAACTCACCAACGACATCACCGGAACAACACCGGCGTCATTTGAACCCTCTATCGACTACGTCGTTACCAAAATCCCTCGTTTTGATTTTGAGAAATTCCGTCAGACCAATCCTGAACTTGGAACCCAGATGAAGTCTGTGGGTGAAGTCATGGCTTTGGGTAGAAACTTTGAAGAATCATTTTTAAAAGCCATGGCGAGTATTGAGCGCCGTGCGAATTGGCTGAAACCCCTTCCTGAAAAGCGTATTTACTGGGAACGCATTGAAAAAGCCCACCCAGAACGAATTTTAGCAGTTGCGGATGCAATCAATAAGGGCGCAAGCCTCGCTGAGATTCATGAGAAGTCTAAGATTGATCACTGGTTCCTCGATCGCATTCAAAACATTATTCATCTCCAACAAGAGATTGAGAAGTCCAGCTTCCCGTTTGAAAAATCATTCTTTAAAAAAGTGAAGATGATGGGATTTAGCGATCACTCGATTGCTGAACTCAAGGAGAAAAAAGCCACCGAAATCAGAAAAGCCCGCGAAGCTCTCGGTATTTTCCCGACCTATCACTCAGTAGATACTTGTGCCGGCGAATTTGTAGCGAAGACTCCCTTTTGGTATTCGAGCTACCAAGGAACTGAAAACGAATCAAAGCCCACCTCCAATCCGAAAAAGGTCATGATCCTAGGATCGGGCCCGAACCGAATCGGCCAAGGGATTGAGTTTGATTATTCTTGCGTGCACGCAGCACTCGCACTTCGAAAACTCGGTTATGAAACGATCATGGTGAACTGTAACCCTGAAACGGTGAGTACCGATTTCGATATCTCGGATCGACTTTATTTCGAGCCCTTGTCAGTAGAATCAGTGCTCAACATTGCCCGAATTGAGAAACCGATGGGCGTGATTGTTCAGCTCGGTGGACAAACCCCTCTCAAGCTTGCCAAGGCACTGGAAGAAGGCGGCCTGCCGATTCTAGGAACCACTACGAAGAGCATTGATCTGGCTGAAGATCGTAAACTGTTTGATGTTCTCGTGAAGGACATTCTTCCCTACCGACTCCGCCAACCGGAGTCCATGATTGCGGAAGGCAAAGAAGAAGCGCTCGAAAAAGCGCGAAAACTGGGATTCCCACTTCTCCTTCGCCCTTCATTTGTCTTGGGCGGTCGAGGAATGAAAATCATTCGCTCGGAGGCGGCTCTTAAAGAATTCATTGATGAGGCCATGTACGCATCCGGCTCTCATCCAATTTTAATTGATCGCTTTTTAGATCGCGCAATTGAAGTTGATGTTGATGCACTTTCAGATGGTGAGACTACGCTGATTGCAGGCGTTCTCGAACACATTGAAGAAGCCGGGATTCACTCGGGCGATAGCGCATCCTGCCTTCCGCCCCAATCCCTTCCACGTAATATCGTGGACCGCATTCGGACCTATACGCGAATTCTTGCGAGAAAGGTTCAAGTGAAGGGCCTCATGAATGCGCAATTTGCAGTTCTTGGGGATGAGATTTATCTCATTGAAGTGAACCCTCGTGCATCCAGAACCGCCCCCTTCGTCAGTAAAGCGGTGGGCACGCCGATCATTAAGATTGCGGTGGAGCTGATGCTTGGAAAGAAACTGACTGAGCTCGGATATACGGCTGACTTTGATCGTAATCTTACCGTTTACAACGTGAAGGCGCCTGTATTCCCATTCCATAAGTTTCCGAATGTGGATCCAGTCCTCGGGCCTGAAATGAAGTCGATCGGTGAAGTCATGGGCCGCTCAAAGACCTTTGCGGTTGCATACCAAAAAGCTTTGGAGGGCGCTGGGATTCGACTTCCACATAAAGGAAAGATCTTTATCTCGGTTCGAAATGAAGACAAGGCAGAGGCACTGAGCATCGCAGAACAATTCATCAATCTTGGATTCAGTATCGTGGCCACTCAGGGAACGGCCATCTTTTTCAACGAAAACGGATTGAATTCTGAGTCGGTGGCTAAGTTATCTGACGGGAGTCCAAATTGCGTGGAAGCAATTAAGAAGGGTGACTACGTCCTTTTGATCAACACCGTTTCAGACAATGCGACCGCATTAAATGACGGCTACGAGATCCGCCGTGCAGCCTTGGAGCGTAAGATTCCGTACTCCACAGTGCTTTCAGCGGCCTGGGCAATGCTCCTTGCGATTGAACAACTTCAGTCCGAGCGCATTGACGTCATGACTCTCTAGGCGACAATTATGGGTACCTGTTGGTCTTGTGGAAAAGGAATAGAGCTCAATAACTACCATCGCTTAGATAGTTGCACCCTTTGTGGTCGTGATTCCCATGTTTGCAAGAACTGCGAACACTATGACCGAGCCTACAACAATGAGTGCCGAGAATCCTCGGCCGACCGCGTGGTAGAAAAAGAGCGCTCGAATTTTTGTGACTTTTTCAAGCCATCCAACCGCTCTGGCGGAACCGGGGGCAAGTCTCAAAGTGACCTAAAATCAGCAGCAGATGCCCTTTTCAAGAAAAAGTGAGATTTTGACACCGCTCCGTTATGCGTGCTAGGCTTTGGCTTGTATGTCTGACGATAAAATACCAATGACCCTTGAGGGAAAGCGCTTACTGGATGAGGAAGTAAAATTCCTAACCCAAGTGGAACGTCCAAAAATTGTTGCGGCCATTGAGCACGCGCGCTCACTCGGGGACCTTTCCGAGAATGCCGATTATTCAGCAGCGAAAGAACGTCAGGGATTCATTGAAGGTCGCATTCAAGAAATCAACGCGAAGTTCGCTCGCGCTCAAATCATTGATCCCACCACGATTCAAACCGACAGAATTGTATTTGGTGCAACCGTGGACCTCGAAGACGAATCGGGCAATGCCATCACTTATAAAATTGTGGGTCAGGATGAGGCGGACGTTAAGAAAAATAAAGTCAGCATCACCTCTCCACTTGCTCGTTCACTCATTGGAAAAAGAGAGGGCGATGAAGTTGAAGTCAACGCCCCCAAGGGTAAGATTAACTACTCGGTAGTGAAAATCCGATACGTGTGACCAAGAAACCCTTTCAAGAAGATCCGCTTGCTACCCGAGTTCAGTTCATCAAGGGCGTTGGCCCGAGAATGGCAACGGTTTTCGCTTCTCGAGACATCAATACCATTAAAGATCTTCTCTATTTTTTCCCCAGAAAATATGAAGACCGATCTCAACTTGCTCTCGTTAAAGACCTGACCGAAGGTAACTCCGCCTCACTGGAACTGACCGTTCACCAGGCCTTCGTGCGTCCACTGAGAGGACGGTTTTCAAAACTTTTAGAAGTAAAGGCTTTCGATAAAGACAAACAGTGGATGTCCCTCAAGTGGTTTCGAACCTACAAGGGATTTGAGCAAAAATTTGAGCCGGGTACTAAAATCATCGCCACCGGGACCGTGAAGGTATTCGGCTCCATTCGCGAAATGGTTCATCCTGATATCCAATTTGATCTTGAAGATGACGTCCATGTGGGTCGCATTGTTCCGATATACACGGAGATTGATGGAGTCCCCACGAAGACCCTTCGACGTATTTTAGATACGGCGCTCAGCATGGGAATTCCAGCGTTGAAAGAAGAACTCCCCTCATCGGTCTTACAGAAGCACAAACTCCCTACTTTACCTCGCGCTATTCAGGAAGTTCATTTTCCAAGTGAAAATCACGGCAAGAATGGCAATAACGACTTCGCAAATTTTAAATCGCCGGCTCATCAACGCCTCATTTATGAGGAGTTCTTCAAATTTGAATATCATATTTTATCTAAGCGCCTAAACCTTGAAAAGGAACGCGGGCATGCTCTGGACTCAGCGAAGCTTGCCGCAAGCTTAAAGTCCTGGAGGGCGAAGCTCCCATTTCAGCTCACGAAAGGGCAGGAAAATTCACTCAACGAAATATTTTCGGATATCTCAAAACCCCACCCCATGAATCGATTGCTCCAAGGGGATGTCGGTGCTGGAAAAACAGCAGTAGCCCTCCTTTCAGCTCTTGCGCTCATGGATCAAGGCTTTCAGGTGGCCCTGATGGCACCGACAGAAATCCTTGCTGAACAGCACTTCCAAAATGTCTTGAAGGCATTCGGGGTCGACACTCCGGTAAAGCTTTTAGTTGGAAAAACGACAGCAGTCGAAAGACGCTCAGTACAAGCACTCCTCGACAGCGAGGGGCCTGCGCTGCTCATTGGAACCCACGCACTCATTGAGGATCCTGTAAAATTTAGAAACTTAGGCTATGTCATTATCGATGAGCAACATCGTTTTGGAGTGGATCAAAGAAGAAAGCTCAGAGAAAAATCTTTCATCCAGCCGCACACGCTTGTGATGACCGCAACACCGATTCCAAGGACCCTTGCTCTCACTGCTTATGGGGATCTTGAAGTCTCGATCATTCGAGAACGTCCACCGGGTCGAACACCCATTAAGACTTATTTGGTTCGTGGGCCTGAACATGGAAAAATGATTGAGCACATCAAAAAAGAGCTCCGTGAAGGCAGACAAGCCTATTTCATTTTCCCACTCGTCAACGATTCAGAAGAAGAAGCGTTTAAGCATTTAACCAGCGCAGTTTCAGCCGCTGAAAGACTCGCAAATGAGACCTTTCCTGAGTTTAAAGTGGGCCTCTTACATGGTCAGCTTTCATCGAATGAAAAAGCGACCATCATGGAACGCTTCCGAAAGAATGAAGTTCAAATTTTAGTTTCAACGACTGTGGTCGAGGTTGGGGTCGATGTCCCGAATGCAACCATCATGGTGATTGAGCATCCTGAACGTTTTGGACTTTCTCAATTACACCAACTGAGAGGCCGAATTGGACGGGGTCAGTTTGCATCGACCTGTTTTCTGAAGACCGATCGCCCACCCAATTTGCCCACCCCAGAGCGCCTCGAAGTGATGTGTGAAACTGAGGATGGATTTAAGATTGCGGAAGCAGACTTAGAACTTCGGGGACCTGGTGAGTTTTTAGGTACTCGCCAATCAGGTGCCCTTCCATTTAAAATTGCCTCTCTGATCCGGGACCAAGAATGGTTATTTAAAGCGCGTGATGATGTCATGGAATTATTGAAAGCGGATCCGCTCTTGAAATCACCTGACTCTAAACCCTTTAAGAACTATCTTGAGAACTCTGGTAAACTCGAGTCTGCTCACTTAAAAACCTCATAAAAAAAGCCCCAGGACTTTTGATCCTGAGGCTATTGATCATTCTAACAAATGAAGAATTATTGACCAGTGCTCGGAGCTACAGGCATTGCGGGAACCGCGGGTACAGCAGGGACTGCTGGCTGAACTGCATTCGGATGTTTCGCATCATGAATAGCTTTTGATGAGCTCTTTAACTCACCTCTCAATTTCTCACGCTCTTCCTTGGTCATTTTCCCATCGGATTCAGCCGCACTCTTCGCGTCACTTTTAATG
>CAIOKW010000293.1 GCA_903858975.1 Oligoflexia bacterium
AATTTCATTTTATTGCGTAGAGGATTCCAAGTTTGAAAAAACTTTTCTCCTCCTTTTGAAATGATTGTCTGAATGCTCACCCGTTAATTCCTCAAATCAATACAAAGCAATTAAAGTGCCACATGAAATGATTCATGAAGCTCAATTGGGCGACTGACGACACTCTAGGCTTTCTTCCGTGAGTCATTTTCGCCCAGTGTGCAAGGCATAAAGTCAAACTCCATTCCTTGATCCTTCTCAGCACCCATTTTAATGGCATTAAGGACAGCATAACGTTGGCATTCTTATTGCGATGCTTTGGTATGAAAAGACTTAAAGGGGGAATATATGTGGGGTCATATTTGGGGAGCAATTCTAATTTCTTTATCGGGACATTTTCCGATTTCTAGCTTTGCAGCAATTCCGGAAGCCCAGTCCCCCTATACGGTTGAAAAAGAGGGGCATCAGTATCAGATTGTTCCTGATGTGAGCCTTCATACGATTCGCGTTTATTCCGATGATCTGACTCCCGTTCCCGGCAGATCACTCACGGTCAGAGTTAAAAAACAAAATGGGGTTTGGGAAAAGATTCATCTCACACTCAGTGAAACCACCCCCGATCGAATGGTCTATAAGGGACTGATCCCCTCTCGCGTACAAATAGCGGGCGCAGTAAAATTCGATATTGATTTCACTAAGCACCGCAAAGGAAATCGCTAATGTTTAAATCAAGACACCCATTCAGAATAATTGCACTGGCATTCGCTGCGCTCATGATGGGCTGGCTCACCAGTGGATGCAGCTCTAACGGTAAAAAGGTGGACAAGGAACTGGCTCAAGAGAGAGCCCCAAAGAACAGAGCTGAACTTCGCGAGACTTCCAGCCACTTAATTGATGAGGCAGTGAATGTGACGCCTGATCAGAAGATGCGTCTTTATGCACTTCAATTAAAAGTCAGAAACGAAATCGATGAGGCAAACGAAGAATCCCTAAAGTTAAAGTCCTTAGTCGTTAAAAATCTCATTTCTCCCGATTATCACGAAACCAAAAATAGAGTTTTGAAGAGCCGGATTAAAAAGCTTGAAGGAAAGAAAGTCAATCTCGTGCTCGATGCCGTAGATGAGGCAAATAAAATCTTAGGCCGCGAAACCGCACGAAATAACAGAATTTTGTATGACTTCATCGAACCCAGGGCAATCCGTTAAGCATCTTGTAAACCATTCCCGAAAGGAATCATTATGAAAACAGAAGTTAAGATCGACACCGTGATGACTACCGAACCTCATACGATTGGAAAATCCTTATCCATAGTGAACGCTGTGCAGTTAATGAATAAGTATCAGGTGAGGCATCTACCCGTGTTAGATCATGGCACCCTCGTCGGGGTTCTCAGTGACCAAGACTTAAGTGACCTTCGTTTTGATCACCACGGGCAGTCGCTCGATAAGCTTAAAGTTGAAGACGTGATGATGGCGGAGCCTTATATTGTTCGCCCTCACACTCCCCTCGGCGAAGTCACTCGGGATATGTCTGAGCAGAACCTCCCTTGTGCCGTGATCTGCCAGGAAAACAGAAAAGTGATTGGAATTTTTACCGCGGTTGATGCGCTTCGGGTGCTTCACAACACCCTTAAACGCAAGGAGAAGGCTCCTCGGAGCAGAACAAGCGGCAAACGCTGATAAAAGCGGGGTACAGGGTCGGGGGGAAGAGGCATATCTCAGGGCTTATCGTGAACGATAAACCTATCAAATCATGTCTATCCGCTTCAATCTGAATCCCACCTTACGGTCCTAGGCCTAGAATCAAGGGGACCGCCAATTGCCGAGTTTTCCTGGCTTTGTACCCCGCTTTTGTCATCCTTTTTTGATGTACCTAAAAACAAATTCAAGTATCGTGATCCAAACATGGATCATCAGAGCCAAGACATTAAAAAGACAAATTTCCTTCTATTGAGTCTCGGGGCTTTGGGCGTTGTTTTCGGTGATATCGGAACCAGCCCACTCTATACCCTCCAAGAATGCGTGAACCCCGAACACGGGGTCACCGCCCAGGTTCCTGCAAACCTCTTTGGTCTGGTTTCTTTGATTTTTTGGTCCCTCATGATGGTCGTAACCCTCAAATATGTCTTTTTTATGATGCGCGCCGACAATCGTGGAGAAGGCGGCATTATGGCTCTTCTTGCCCTCCTGCCCGATCGTCTAAAAGTTCCTTCACCAGGCAAAATGGGGCTTTCGGCAGTGCTCGTGATTGCCGGGGCAGCCCTTTTATTTGGGGATGGAGTCATCACTCCCGCGATTTCGGTCCTTTCAGCGGTTGAGGGATTAAAAGTAGTCTCCCCAGCCTTTGAGTCTTACGTAGTTCCCCTCACGGTAGTGATTCTCATTGCTCTCTTCTCAGTTCAAAAGAGGGGAACCGAGCAAATCGGAAATGCCTTTGGCCCCATCATGTTGCTCTGGTTTAGCTGTCTGGGCCTACTCGGGGTCCGTCACATTTTCGATGCACCTGAAGTCTTAAGAGCTCTGTCTCCGACCTATGCGGTTCAATTCTTCAGGGATCATGGATTTCATGCTTTCCGCATGCTGGGCTCGGTTGTTCTTGCGGTAACCGGTGGAGAAGCCCTATATGCGGATATGGGGCACTTCGGCCGCTCTCCCATTAAGACGG
>CAIOKW010000294.1 GCA_903858975.1 Oligoflexia bacterium
CGAAGGCCGAGAGCGATAATTGATATCGAGCAAATGCTTTTCCGGTAATCGTTGAATCAAGTCTTGGAACACGCTCACGTCCGCATCCCGAAACCGATAAATCGACTGTTTCGGATCACCCACAATGGTGAGATTCGTGTGTGCAGGTCTTACAAAATTTTCTAAAATTTCACCTTGAATGGGATTCGTATCCTGAAATTCATCCACCAAGACCAAATCAAAACGAGCTTGGTAGTGCTTCCTCACTCGCTCATCTTGAAGGGCTTTTTTAGCGAATAACTCCAAATCGTTAAAATCAAGAGCGCCATCGCGACTTTTTGAGTGTTGATAACGTTGGTACACGGATTGAAACACGAGCCACAGATCCGCAACTTCCGTGCGATGAAAGGATTTAACAATAAACTTCTCAACCCCAAAGGAAACTAAGGAGCGTAATTTATAAAACAAAGTTTCTAAAGTTCCGCGAGAATAAACCGCAAGCAAACGATCAAGCGCATCACTGATCTCCTGGTTGTCGCTTGAGCTCCAAAGAATTTGAAGACTGCGCTCCCACAACTTTCCAGCTTCATCTTCAAGCAAAATGCGCTCTCCGCCCTGAAGCCCCGCCGAAACGGGAAACTCTTGGATCACCGATGAACAAAGACCATGAATGGTTTTCACCCAATGCTCGGAAAGGTCCTTCCCACCTAATCCCTTCGTCAGCGCCTCCCGAAGGTCTCGCACCGATTTTTCAGTAAATGATACTGCGCAAAATCGTGCCTTTGGCTCTTTTTCAATCAAAGCCTTACACTTAGCAACCAGGGTGGTCGTCTTTCCACATCCCGCTCCGGCCACCACGGCTTGCCCAAGCCCACGGGATTCAATGATTTTTAGTTGTTTCTCATTCACAGACTTAAGTTTGTCTTAAAATTGACGATAAGAAAAGAGATATGAACAGCGTTGCCTCATCTCGAAAAATAGCATTTGTGACAGATGAGCGGCTCTCGCATGCACGCAAAACCGAGTTTCATCAATTTATCAGCCGACTTAAAATTCACTTCTCGATCGAAGTATTCTCGGCCCAGATGGGAGAAAAAGATTTCTTAGATCGAATCAAAGGGGATTCTTTCTCTTTGGTGCTTTTACCCTGGTATCACTACTTAAAATGGAAACACGTTGAGCAACACTTTGGATCTCTTCGAATGGGCGGCCCCAATGTTGCAGGCTATTTTGCGGATGCCGTACTTCCCTTTGAACTAAGCGAACTTCCCCATTATCATCGCATGATTTTGCTCGATTTCTACAGGATGGATACCTTTGAAGTCGAAGCGCTCTTGGGTAACTTAATCTCTCACGAGCAACGATCTGGATTCAAAGGCCTCATCCCGAAATCGAGCACCATCTTTTATCAAAATTGGTTTGAACATGATCGCAGTAGCACCCGCTGCATTGATGCTATCGTCAATTCAACCCTGATCAAATCCCCGCGCTGGGCTCCACGGATTGATCAAATTCGATTCTATCTTACTTCTCTTTGGTCGCTTTGTTTTCAAGACCAACACCAAAGTCCAAGCCTTGAGCCCTGCGGAGAGATTGAGCTTGCTGAGTTTAGCAAACGGCTAGCGATTAAGTTTGTATTTCAAGACCGAGACCTGACACTCAAGCACATGATGCAGTGGACTTGGCCGCCAGAACATCAGGGCAACCCGATGATTGAAATGCTCGTGAAAAATGCTGATTTTGTGCGGATTCATCATTTCCCTGAAACTCAAAAACTGGAAGTCACCGCATTATTTACTCCCACCGCACCCGTCTTGGCTCACCCCGGTGAAGTCCGAGGACTTTGGATTGAACCTCAAAAATTAAGATACCTGAAAAACACCGAAGAAGAGGGATTTAGCAAAAGAGTCCCCATCCACAGCGCTAAAGATCAGATGATCTCAGATCAATTTCTTGAAATTCTCGAGCAATTGAAGGCGGTGCATATGCAACTGGGTTCCGTGAGTCATGAAGAGCGTTTTATTTTAGAGCATCAAATCTCTAACCTTCGCTTTCTGATCAATTCCATTGAAAAGAAGGTAGCCGAAAAGAAGAAAGTTGCGTAACTTGAAGCCGTGCTACTGATTGAATTTTTAAATCGCATCTCGTTTTTTTCGATTTTAACCTGGGGCTTTTTCTATATCGCAGTCCTCTGTGCCATTACACTCACTGCATTTCGCTCACCCAAAATCAGACGTTATCGACAATCCTTGATTGCCATCGCGACGAGTTCCATTTTACTCGGAACCATTAGCTGGTCGGTGCCATTTTTTATGAGTCGCTTAAATCCGGATCAGTCGCGCCTCACTGCGATTGAAAGCCTCACTCCGACGGAGTGGGTTGAGCCCGTATCCAATCCAGAGACTGAGCTTCAAGAGGATGAAATTGCCTGGACGAAGCAACTCCCTTACAAATTTAAATACAAACTGAAGTTCAACTATGAATTTAAGAAAGCACTGGCCGTTGAGTCGAGCACGATTGTTTTGCTCGATACGAGTGGGAATATTCACGGATTTAACTCTTATACGGGTCTCAATCACTGGGTGATCGCACTTCATACCCACCAGGTTTTAGGCCAAGTTCAAAATCAAAAGAAGCTCTATATCGTGGACCATACTTCTCTTGATTCTTTGAGAATTTCATCGATTGATCTGCAAAACCCATCCCTCCTTTGGCAGCGGAATATCCCGAACTCAAAAGAAGGCTCGATTCATTTCGATATTGAAACTCAAAGTGTAATTGTTTCGACTGGCACGAACGGAGTTTGGAGCCTCACCGCAAAGACGGGTGAAGTACTCTGGAAGCGGCCTGAAATCTTTACTCGCGCCCGAGTGATTACTTCGTCAAAACATGTTTTGGTCTTTGAGCCCATGATCGCAAAAAAGCCGGGGTCTTGGTATTTCCTGGATCCTCAAACGGGAAAGACGATTAAGAAGGTCCCCCACGTTTACCCAGACATCAAAGAGTTTCTACCCGATGAACTCGAACTCATGTCTCCTCTTTATGTTTTAGGCAAAATCGATTCTGAGAACCTGATGTACATGAACCACCAGGATCTTTCGCAACTCTGGAGCTTTCATACTCCAGAGCCGGTCAAGCTCACTCGTTTTTTGAATCGCTCTGAATACTTCCTCCTTTACGACTCTAATTTGCTGGAGCTCCGAAACCTGAGCGATAACCAACTGAAGTGGCAAAAGAAGCTTTCTCCCGTCGAGGCTCGCTTCTTAAAAGTTTCGCCTGATCATCACTATTTTACGCTTCCCGTAGTAGCGAAGGATGAGCTTGCGGGGGTGTCGTTCTACCAGGTCGATACTGGTGAATATCAGGTGGAGGCTCAGACTTCAGAGCCCGTGCTTGATCTCCTTTATTACGGGGACTGGATCTACCTTTTTAGCGAAGGCCACCTCTGGGCCTTGAAGAAATAGCCTTATTTATCAATTAAATTAGTTTAATTTAAAAAAATAACGTCAAAATTTTAGCTTTTCGCGTTTTCTGCCGATAACTGGAATAGGCGGAATCTATGGTTTTTTTCAAGAAGATTGAAAATCCTTAATTCCTGACAATTTTACTTTGTTATTTTAAACCGTGTCGCGTTAGACTGGTAATGGGGGTTCTATGATTCGTGGTTTTTTGATTCTGATGTTGGTGACGTTTGCAGGCGCGAAGGCTGAGGCGGGTGTTTGCTTTTCAAATGGGGTCGCTAAGGTAAGCCCTAAAATAACCTCGGCAAAAGAGTGCCCTACCCCCGGAAAGTTTTATTCGGATGAGTTGGAATGCGCTCAGGAACAATCACCATCAAATGCTTTGAATAAAATTGTCTATGACGATGGTTTAATTAAAAATATTATCGCAGATCCGAAGATTAGGCCAGGGACCGCGGCAAGCAACCCGAGCAGCCAACAAACTCAAACAGCCTACTTAAACCAACTCGTAGAAGATAAAAACAAGAAAAAGCTAGAGCAAGATGTCCTTAAAGCGAAGGGGTACAAGGACCCAAATGACAAAGGTGCAGAGGAGGCACCCTCAGCTCCATCCTTACAACCGGGGTGTACCTTAAATGGTAAACCACTCTCTGCGAAAACTGAGAAAGAGTGCAAAAAATTCGGAGGAGATTTCGTTTCAAGTGACGGCAAGACTACAAACTCTGACGGGAGCGTCTCTGATCGAACCCAGGCAAGTGACGAGACCACGATCAAAAAATACGCTCAAGATCAAGCCGAACTTGAAGCTGACCAAGGCGATCTCAATAAACTCAAAAAAGATCTCGCCGCGGATCAATATACAGATAAACAAGTCGCGAAATTAGATAAAATCTTGAATTCAACTGATGAGAATGGTGTTCCTGGCAAGCTTACGCCTCAACAACAAACAGACTATACCAGCATGACTGGGGCGACTTTTAAAGACGGTACTTTGGTAAAAGATAAAGATGGTAAAGTGTTAACCCCAGAATCTGACGCAAGGGCCTCTAGAGAAGCTGCACTAGAAGGTAATGGTTCCGACAAAAAAGGCAGTATCCAAGACAAGAAGGATGAAATCGCTAAAGACAAAGAAAAATTGAACAAAGATAAAGATAGCGCTGAGTTATCTACAGCAACCCAAGAAATTCGTAAAAAAAATGGAAAGGATTACGGAGGACATTATCAAGGCGCTGATGTCCAACTCACCGAAAAACTGAATAAGGGCGCAGAAATGGCAAGCGGTCTGACCGATAAACTAGGGTCAGCGGCCACGCAGATGAGCAGCGAAGATCAATCAAAAGCCCTCGCCGAAAAAGGTGCGACTGCGACGAACCAAGATGTGATAGATGCCCATCAACGAGTGGCTGATACTGCGAAAGCCAAATTAAAAGAAGCAGGCATTTTGAACATGGCCTTGGGTTTATATCAGGTATTTCGAGGGGAGGAGCACCGTGAATCCATTACTCGCGTTGACAAGCGAGCCCTTGATGCGACGAAACAGATCGAAACTGAGGTGTCAAAGCTAGAAGAATCTAAATTAGGTTGTAACGGCTCTGCCCCATGTATCCAGGGCTACAATGCGCAAATCGCAGCAATCAAATCAGAATCTAACTACGTAACTGAAAATAAAGATGGAGAAACAAAAGCCCAAACAGGGGCCGTGATGCAACAGGGAATGGTGGGGGGACTCAGCATCGTGAAAGGGATGGGCAATTTTAAAGATGCCAACGCCATCGATGTTCACCTCGGCCAAGCCGGAGCGGGAAAACAGTTCAATATGGCGAATAACCAAGGCTTTCAAGGGGCTGGACCCACTGATCCAACCCTTGCGCCAACCGTCCAACAAAGCGAGATTGTTCAAAATGATCCTGCCGCTAAGCCCGAATTAGGGGGCCGGGAACAGTTTAATCCAAATGATCCATCCTCTGCTCCTCAAGGGCCGGTTGCGACTGCATGGCAGGATGGACCTGCTCAGGTGGGACAATCGGGCGGAGGGGGCGGCGTCGGCGGCGTTGGAAGCACCTCTGCTGCGAGCAGCGATACACCTCCGAATGCTCAAGCAGGCGCACAACCTAAAGCGGGAAGCTATGCTTCAAGCGGGAGTGGTGGCGGTTCTTATAAAGGCAAGAGTTCTGGCGGAAGCGGCGCAAAAGTCGGAGTGGATTCAGGATTTGCGGATCTTCTGAAAAAATTCCTTCCCGGCGGTGAAGCCGATAAGAAGAAGAATGTGAATGCGGCCGTCAACTTTGCTGATCGCTCCCCTGCTTCTGATCAAGCAGCCGTGATCAGCCGAAATAAAAACATTTTTGATGAGATCCACAAGCGTTACGAGAAAAAGAATAACGAAGGGGCTATCGTATTCTAGTCATTTCATAGGGGGAAATCATGAAACTCAGTCGACCATCTCAATTTCTGTTATCGTTGGTACTTACTCATGCGCTCATTTTAAATCCACTCCTGGTGCCACGCGCGATGGCGGGACTTGCACCTCATTCAAGCTCATACGATGAGGTCTGTGGCCCTGTTGATAACGCCACACCCGAAGAAGCAAAATCCAATCCCGCAGTCGGTGGCCCGACGATCAAAGCCGCATGTTTAAATGGGAAGAACGCGATGGCGATGTGGTCTGTAGAATTAGCAAAGACAATTATTTTTGCAGTGGCGGCGGCGGCATGTTTTGCTCTGATAATTTTGGAATCGGCCGGTACAGGAAGTATTTGTACCTTAATTTCGATGGGAGTCGGAGCTGCGGCCATGATTACGGATCAAATATTCGCGAAACAAGCACAATCCATATCCGATAATTGGGCTTCGCAGGCTCAAAAGCTGGTTGAACCCGCAACTGCTGCAGCCATCCCACTTGCAAAAACACTCGCAAAAGAATTGTTAAAAGAAGGAACTAAATTATCGGGGAATGCCGAATGTGGAATTGCAGGTGGGTTCCTTGCCGCTGATGCAGTCCTTTCCGGTATCGGAATGAGTGCTGCAGCTACTGCCACCAGCTCCTCTGTGGATGCCGCGAGGTCCGCGCGCGATGCAGCCGGAATGCAGATGACTCACCCACATGGCATGGCTCAAAATGGGGGGCAAGTTGCGCCCATCGCTCCTGGGGGTATTGCTCCAACAGCCGCGGGATCGGATTGCAGCAAATCTCAAGGCGACTCTTATTTGACTTGTATTAATCAGAGCGTTCAAGACCCACAACTCTCTGCCATAACCTCCAACTCACAGTTCATGGGGCTCATGAATAAAGCACTTGGAAAGCCTCTGGGACAATTCGTGAAGGACTACAAAGGCGACGGATCAAATAGCTCCCTGGCATCCTATGCCGCTGATGGAATTGGCCTCCCTCAACTCGCAGGCCCATTAAAAGGCGTCCTCGATTCAACCAAGGAACTAGTTGCATCCAAACCTGAATTGGGTGGCGGTCGCTATAAGTCCAACAACGCCAAAACTGAGAAAAAAGCTTTAGGCGGCATGGACTTTAACTCGATCATGGCAAACCTCATGAAACAGGCGAATGGCGGAGACTCAAAAGGTGTGAAAAAGGATGATTCTAAATCTCTCATCTACAAACGCCTGGAAGCCATGTCTCCAGAACGGGTGCTCGAGAGCAAAGACATTAGCCTCTTTGATCGAATCACGAACCGCTATAATAAAAAGCAGGTGGAGCCTGAAGCAGAAGCGGCCAGCGCTTCCGGCCCGAATTCAGGCAGTCACTGATCTTTCAGTGTCTGCAGAATTTTCTGGAAATACTGACCCTTCAGTATGAACTTATGCTCCTTGATGAACTCAGAGATACTCCAATCTGGGGTTTCAATGACATAGTCGACGAAGTAATGAGACGCGATAAAAAGAGAACCGAGCGGAGAAATGTAAGAAGCATTGAGACCATGAGGAAATCCTGAACCATCGGGCAATTCCTTTTGCTGAAGTAGGATCTTAATTGCATCGGGAAAGGATGAAAGATCCTGCCTCGCTACCTCAGCAGCATAGCTCGGAGCCTCTAAAAATGCGGCTTTTTCGTCCGCACTCAATTTAGATTGAATTGCTTCAAACTCCTTCAACGATTTGATTCGGGCCATGTGAGGGTGGTTCATGAAGCGGATATCGTGAAGATAAGCTACGTAGATTAACTTATCGATGCTCCGATCTGAAATCCATCCTAAACGAGTTCCAAGTCCGGTCATGACCTGACACAAAAGATGAATGTGCTGTTTTAAATAATGCGCATCCCCTGTCCCGGTATCAAGCGTACTTAAGAACTTTTTAAATTTTACATTTTTCTCAAGTTCCTTACGAACTTGAACGACATTTATTTTCACTTGTTCCCGAAACTCATGATCCCGAACGATCTGCTGATCATCCAGTGAAAACACTTTTTGCTTCAGAATAAACCGCTCAAGGTCCACGGTACTGAGTACACTCTCAAAGCGGACTCCGATTTTGTAACCCTCTTTACTCGACATGCCTTCGTGGATTTCAAAAGGCAAACTGAAGATAATCTCACCGAGTGGCTTAGCGCCGAGCTTGAACGCATCCAAGCTCAACAGCCTCACTTTAGATTTCATCTCAAAAGCAGGTTTTAATTTTGCAGGTACGAAGAATGCAATCCCGCCTTCGCTGATATCACAAACAATCAAGGAATGAAGGTTTTCCGACTCCCCAATTGCAGCACCCGAAGTTACAATCTGGGCCATTTTCCCTTCACTGGGATGAAAGTAATATCGCGGCTGCGCGCGGTTTTCCTGAAGGGCTACCTCTTCTGGAAACATCATTGTGAGACGCTCCCCACTGATGCTCACCACCTGGGCCTTGAAAGCTGCGTCTCGATAATCCAATTTCAAAAAGAGAATATCATTGGTTTTGATATCTTTTGGATTCCCTTGGGTGTGCAATTGAATGCGGTTCTCTTCTGCGTCAACCTTCTCGAGCTTAACTGGATACTTCAAAATTTTTGAATCTTTAGTGGTCCAAAGGAAGCTCTGCTCGTCGCCAATGCTCTTGGTAACGACTTGAAAAATTTCACGGTAACGCTTTGTGATTCGAAGCTTTTTGGTTTTAGACACTGTCCAATAATTACAACAGAGGAAAAAGCCTTTGTCTACTGGAGTCTCGCAACGCGGTTTCCAAAAATCTTATTCACTTCAGCCGCGAATTGGGGAGTTCCATCCACTCTCAATTCTTTCGGAAGCTCAAGCTTCCCGCGCCAATCCTGAGTCGAAAAATGAATGAACACGGGACATTTCCCACGATTTTTCAAAACATGCTGCTTGAAGGTTCGTAGTTGCTCCACGCCCACTTTGGTGGGATCAAGATCCAGCACCACGCTCACAAATCGTGTTCCGTGGGCTTCTTCAAGCTTCTGAAGTCCATTGGCAAGAATCTTCGGCTCACCCTCTTTGACCTCGAACTCGCCCGTGATCAAGAGAGGCTCCGGTGAATCTTTAGCAAGACTCAAGAGTTCTGCGTGACTTGAATAGAATTCGGGAAAGGCAATCACTTCGATCCGCCCATGAAGATCCTCCACCTGAAGAAAGGCCATTTTTGAGCCCTTCTTGGTGGTAATCTCTTTAAACTCACTCACAATTCCGGCAAATTTCACTTCTTTGCGTTTCGGTCTTTGTGCACCCTGTCCCCATGAACTTTGCTGAGGGGTTGCCGGCGTTTTCGTTGCAAGATCCTTGAGCATTTCAGAACTGGTCCCCAGCCAGTCATTACAAATCGACTGCCAGTTTTGCATCGGGTGCCCGGAAATAAAGAAGCCTAATACCTGCTTCTCAGAGAGGAGGCGCTTCGCGAGTGGCCACTCCGGCTCCTTTTTGATCAGAGCATCCATGGGAGCAGAAAGTCGAACTTCTTCTGCTTTGAAATCATCAAACAATGAACTTTGCCCAAGCTCCGCTTTTGCTTGTTCGTCTTGTCCGTATTGAATCAAGTTTTCAATAGATGCGTGAAGAGATGCGCGATTGAGGCTCGTATTTTCCATCAGGGCATCAAATCCGCCTGATAGAATCAGTGACTCAAGCACCTTCTTATTCACCTTACGCATACCGGTGCGCTTCGCAAAGTCGAGAGGCGATTCAAATGAACCCGCGAGGCGAGATTCCAGAATCGCGTCTACGGCTGCTCCACCGACACCCTTAATGGCTTCTAATCCAAAGCGAATCGCTTTCTCAAAACCATTGATGGGGGCCTTCAGTTGATCCACGGTAAACGAGTGAATCGACTGATTGACGTCCGGAGGCAACACTGTGATTCCCATCGCACGGGCATCGGCCGTGTATTTTGAAAGCTTGTCCGTGTCGCTCATTTCCGTGGTCATGAGCGCTGCCATAAACTCAACCGTGAAATAAGTCTTCAAGTAGGCCGTCTGATAAGTGATCACACCATAAGCCGCAGAGTGAGACTTATTGAATCCGTATTCCGCGAACTTTGCCATCAACTCAAAGAGATCAGCAGCTTTCTTTTCATCTACATTTCGGGCGATGGCGCCGGCAACAAAAGTTTCCTTTTGCTTGGCCATTTCATCGGCTTTCTTCTTACCCATCGCGCGCCTGAGCATGTCGGCTTGCCCTAGGCTGTAGCCCGCTACATCCCGCGCAATTTGCATGACCTGCTCTTGGTAAAGAATGACCCCATAGGTATCTTTTAAGATGGGCTCGAGAACCGGGAGTTCATATTTCGTTTCTAAACGACCGTGCTTTCGGTCAATAAAGTCATCGACCATCCCTGATCCGAGAGGACCTGGGCGATAAAGTGCGTTGATCGCGGTGATGTCTTCCAGACTGTTCGGGATGATCCGTCGACAGAGGTCTTTCATCCCATCCGACTCGACCTGAAACACACCGTTCGTGTTCCCGCTCGAAATGAGATCAAATACCTTTTTGTCTTTGTACGAAACGGCCTTTAAATCAAAATTTTCAAGACCGGGCTGCTTGCGAATAAATTGAACTGCGTTATCAATTACGGTCAGCGTTTTGAGACCCAAGAAGTCGAACTTCACTAAGCCGATCTTCTCAGAATAGTCTTTATCGAACTGGGTCACCATGTCCCCGTCTTTTGAAACATAGAGCGGACAATAGCTGACAATCGGCTCTTCCGTGATGATGACTCCGGCCGCGTGCATACCCGCATTGCGGTAAAGACCCTCAAGCTTCAGCGCATATTCCCAAGCTTTTTGAAGCTTCGGCTCTGATTCAATCTTCGCACGAAGATCTGCACTCTGGTCATAGGCATCTTTTAATTTAATGTTGAGCTCATCAGGAAAAAGTTTGGTGATCTGATCGGTTTCAGAAAACTGCAGACCTAAGACTCGGCCCACGTCTTTGATCACCGCTTTTGCTTGAAGTTTACCGAAGGTGATAATTTGGGAGACGTTTTCTTTTCCGTACTTCTGCTCGACGTACTCGATCACCCGCCCCCGTCGGTCCTGACAGAAGTCGATATCGAAATCGGGCATCGATACCCGTTCTGGATTGATAAAGCGCTCAAAGAGAAGCTTAAATTCAATCGGGTCAATATCGGTAATGTAGAGGGAATAAGCGACCAGTGAACCCGCTCCGGATCCCCGACCAGGGCCCACCGGAATGTTTTGGGATTTTGCCCATTTAATAAAATCAGAGACGATTAAGAAGTAACCCGAGAATCCGGTCCTCTCAATCATCGTAAGCTCTTCATCCAATCGAGCGCGATATTCCTTTTCGAGTGCTGCCCAATGAGGGAGAAGTTTCTTTCCTTCTGGACCTGAAAACTCGGGCTCACGAAATCGTGATTCTAAACCTTCACGAGCCTGATCTTTAAAAAATTGGACTGCATCAAAAGCATCACCCTTGTTCACGCCCTCGGGACGAAAACTCGGAAGATGATAAATGGCTTTGCCGGACTCGTCTTTGAACTTAAACTTAAGATCGCATTGATCCGCGATCTTCATCGAATTTTCAAAAGCACCCGCATAAGACTCAAGACGCGCCTGCATTTGAGAGGCGGACTTAAAGAAAAACTCGGCGGGAACCAGTGATTTAGGTCTTTCAAAATCGAGATTACGTCCGAGTGGAATACACTGCAAAATCTCTTGGGCCTCTGCAAAACTTGGATCAAGGTAGAAACATTCACTGGTTCCGACGAGCTGAACTCCATTTCGGGGACCAATCTCAGCGAGACGCTGATTCACTGAATCCTGCTCAGGAATCCCGTTATCGACAATCTCGAGGTAGAAATCGTCCTTGAAACGCGCTTTAAACCACTCAATGGACTTTAAGGCCTCGTCCTCTTGCCCCGTCATCAACTGATAACCAATCTCCCCCCGAATGGAAGAGCTGAGCACAATGAGTCCGTCTCCATAGGTAGACAAGAGTTCACGATCCACCACTCCCCGAACCAAGTCACTGAGTGGAGTCTTGTTGGCAGCCCCATCAATATAGGCCTGGGTCAGGAGTTTAGAGAGATTCTGATACCCCGTCATGTTCTTACAAAGAACGACGAGGGAATGAATCATCTTCTTGTTCACACCTTCGAACACTTGATCGCGCCCTTCGGGGCAGAAAACCAAATCACAACCAATGATGGGTTTGATTCCGGCATCTTTACACGCGAAGTAGAACTCGATCGCTCCAAAGATATTATTTGTGTCCGTCAGTGCAACCGCTGACATGCCCTCAGCCTTGGCGCGCTTTACGAGATCGGCAATCTTGATCGTGGACGCAAGGAAACTATTATGGCTATGGACGTGAAGGTGCGCAAATGCAGGTGGAGCTTCCACCGCAGCCGTATTTCCACCTAATTCTACAGATCCATTCACTTCAGCCATTTAATTACAGCAGTCTCCCTCACCTGAGTCACAGCAATCCGCTGATCCCTCATGATCATGCTCATGTTCATCAAACAGATGCTCAAACTCTTCATTATAAAGCTTTGTATCGCCTACATAATTATCAGCCGAAGCTTTGAGCATCGCTACTTCTTCGGCAGTCAATTCGCGCACTACTTTCGCAGGAGAGCCCTGGATGAGTGAACGAGGAGGGAAAATTTTGTCTTTAGTCACTAATGCACCCGCAGCTACAATTGAGTCATCATCAATCACCGCACCGTCTAAGACTACTGCACCCATTCCGAGCAAAATTCGATTC
>CAIOKW010000295.1 GCA_903858975.1 Oligoflexia bacterium
CAATTTTAAGATTAAGAGTGTGTCGACCCCTCAAATTGAGCAGGGAACCAAGATCCGATATCGCTTAAAGCTTCATGGCGTGCCGATGCGCTGGCTGACCGATATCGCTGAATGGCAACCTCCTACCTTGTTTGTGGATAATCAGGTGAAGGGGCCCTATTCGCTGTGGTACCACGAGCACACGTTTGAAAGAGTGCCTGGGGGGACCTTGCTTAAGGATTGGGTTCGGTACCAACTGCCGCTGGGGAAGGTGGGGCAGTGGTTTGGGCTATCCAAGGTGCGCTCGGACGTTTCCAAGATTTTCAAATATCGTAAGGAAATCATTCAAGAAAAGTTCGGTTCTTGACTTTTAAATAGATGCAGTTTAAAAAGCCCATCATGAGTATCTTTTTACGCTCAGTTTTGGCGATGTTCTGCTTGGTCCTGATTTCACCTGATCGAGTGATGGCGGGAGCAAGCCACTTGGGCACTCTGGATCTTGATCTGTCGATGGTAGATGCAAAAGGGAAGTCAAAGAGCCTTGAAAGTGAGTCGGGAGATTTTCGTCTCGATTGGAAGGCGAAAAAATGTGAGCTCGTGATTAAGGGAGTTTACTTCTACTGTACCCTCGATCGCTCTCAAGATCTAAAAGATCAAAGTGCAAAGGTGTTAGTAAGAGAAATGCCAATCGCGCATTTTGATGCTCCCATGATGGATGCGATGATTACTCGTTTGGGTCTACAAAGTGATGATACCAAGGATCTGATTACTACAGTAGTGGCTGACACGGCCGCTACCCGTTCACAAGGGGGCGATGTTCCATTCTATACCTGTGGCACATGCATAAAAACAGAGCAAGGGCTTCCGATTTGGAATGTGTTTGACAGTTATGTAGAACGAAAGTTTGAGATCACTCATTCACGTCTATCAGACCGCAAGCTCGTATTCAGTTTAAAACTGAGAAAAATGAGTGCGGTTAAAAACGCGTTTAACATTATCGGCCGAGAAAATGCCGATAGTTATATTAATCATTAAGGCGTTGATCGGGTTGATTAGCGAGCGTATTCGACTCTGACTTTGCGGCCCTTGATTCTTCCATCCCGTAGGCTTTGGAGGGCTCTTTTTGCGACCCCTTTTGATACAGCGACAAAAGAGAAGAAGTCTTGAATCTCAATTTTTCCAATGTCTTTTGCTTCAAGCCCACCTGCTTCGCCAGTCAAAGCACCCAAAATGTCGCCAGGGCGCATTTTGTTTTTTCGGCCTACACTCAAATAGAGCGTTACCATTTTTGCTTCGAGTTTCAATTTTCGCGCAATTTCAGAGAGATCAGAATCAGAAAGGTCAATGCCTTCGATGCGCTCAATCGGGACATTCGTGAATTTCTCGATCGTTTCGAGTTTGATTTTTTGGTGCGGGAGATACAGAGAAATGGCGACTCCCGATTTGCCGGCTCTCCCAGTCCGTCCGATACGGTGAACGTAGACATCTGATTTCTGTGGAAGCTCAAAGTTAATCACCGCATCCATCGATTCCACGTCAATTCCTCGTGCTGCCACGTCGGTCGCTACAAGAACACGAATACTTTGATTTCTGAATTTAGCCATGATGCTGTCTCGTTCTGGCTGTTCGAGGTCTCCATGGAGGGCACCCGCACTCACACCAAAGTGAGTGAGTTCACGGCTCAGTTCAACAGCATCTGCTTTAAAGTTTACAAAAATCATGCAGGCTTCAGGCGAGAGTTCGCCTAAGCAAAAGAGCAGCACCTTTAAGCGGTCGGTAAACTCATAGGTTTCTCCTTCAGAGGGGAGAACTTCGTAAGCCTGTTGAGTAATATTCGGAAGGGGCGCGTTTTCATCATTGATGGTGATGCGAATCGCATCTTTCTGATATTTCTGACTGAGGAAATCAATGCTCGGCGGAAAGGTTGCGGAGAAGAGCACGGTATGACGGTTATCGGGAAGGTCCCGCAGGATTTCTTCCATCTCATCTTGAAAGCCCATGTCGAGCATTCGATCTGCCTCGTCGAGGATCAGTGTCTTGATTCCTCGAAGATCGAGTGCGCGCTTTGATAGAAGATCAAGGACGCGTCCAGGGGTTCCGACTGCGATGTGTACGCCCTTATCGAGCGCAAACATCTGCGGACCAAGGGGCTGTCCTCCGGTGAGTGGAAGGACTTGGAGTCCGATATGTTTCTTACCGAGTTTTCGAATTTCTCGGGCGACTTGCATGCAGAGCTCTCGGGTGGGGCAAAGAATTAAAGTTTCAAGTTTGGGTGCCCGCTGGAAATCAGAGTTCTCGCGATCGAGTTTTTCGAGCACAGGAATCGTGAATGCTGCAGTTTTGCCGCTTCCGGTTTTTGATTGCCCAATGAGATCTCTGCCCTCGAGTAAATACGGGAGGCTTTGTTCCTGAATCGGGGTCATCGTTTGATAGCCCAAATCCTTGATTACTTCTTTTAATTTTGCTGAGAGAGACAGGGATTCAAATGATTTCATGTGCGCCGTGGAGTGTGCCATGAAACCTTGAGATTAAGAACTACTTCTTTTGTTCAGCAGCAGCGGGAGTTGTGGTGCTTGGAGCAGTCGTAACCGGAGTTACTGGAGCGCTTGCAGGCGTAGTTGGAGTGTAGCCTTCAAAAACTGATTTCTTGGTCTTGCCAGGAAGAATCGTCAATACGAGTGAAGTCAGCATGAAAACAGCAGCGAGTCCGTAGGTTAACTTTTGGAAAAAGTTTTGTCCGCCAGAGCTTCCGAATACGGTTTGGCTTGATCCCCCGAAAGAAGCGCTGATTTCAGCACCTTTTCCCGATTGCAGAAGCACTGCGATCACCAGAAGAACCACTGTAGAGATATGAACCACCGTAATAAATGTCATCATAGATAGGACTCACTATATCAAAAAAAAGCGGAATGAAAACGGGAATTAAGGCTTTAAATGAGATTCCATAGGGCCATCCAGGACTCAGGCTTCAAGCTGGCGCCTCCCACTAAGCCCCCATCAATGTTCGGGCAGGCTAAGAGGTCTTTGAAATTTGCAGGGGTGACGCTTCCGCCGTAGAGGAGCCGCACGGTGTCAGCTTTTGGCGCGCCAATCGAATTCACCAAGAGGGACCGAATATAAGCGTGGGTTTCCTCCGCTTGTTCGGGGGTAGCCACTAAGCCGGTCCCAATGGCCCAAACTGGCTCATAGGCAATATGGAGCTTCAGGCCAAGGGCGCTTTTGCAGATCTCATCCGACAGGATTAACTTTAACTGAGTTTCCATTACAAGGTTTGTGGTCCCTGATTTTCGCTCTTCCAGGGTTTCTCCCACACACAAAAGGACTTCAAACCCTTGGTTGAGAGCACTGATGGTTTTCTTCAGCACGGTCTCGTCCGTTTCCGCGAAATATTGGCGACGCTCGGAATGTCCGATGAGAACTTGGGTGATCCCGATTTCTTGGAGCATGGGACCCGAAACTTCTCCGGTGAAGGCTCCAGTTTTCTCAAAATGGAGGTTTTGGGCACCGATCTGAATGGGAAGTTTCTTCTGCTCTACCGTATTGAGAGAAGCTGAGAGGCTCAAGAAGGGAGGATAGATCCGCATCTGAGCATTGGCTTTTGGTGCAATCTCGATTGCAGAAAAATAGCCTTCGGCGGCGCTCGGGCCGTGATTCATTTTCCAATTTCCGGCAAGTAGGATGCTTTTTTGTCTCATGCTGGCCTCAAAAAGTTAGACTAAGTCTGGAGAGCTTGGGCGATAAGGCGCTTTTAGGATCTCGATGCCCGGTAAACTTCCAGTCTCGAGATACTCAAGAGCCGCTCCACCCCCAGTGGAGAGGTGGTCGAATTTCGCTGCAACCCCCGCCTGAGTGATTGCAGACACGGTATCACCGCCGCCCACAACTTTGATGCACGCTTGATTTGAAAGCGCTTCTGCCACTGCATTCGTGCCTGTTGCATATTCAGGTTTCTCGAACCAACCAAGTGGACCATTCCAGAAAACAGTTTTAGCAGAAGACAAAAACTCAATGTAGGCTTGGGTGGTTTTCGGTCCGATGTCGAACCCTTGGTTCGTATCGGTCGGAAGCATGAAAGGAATTTTACGCTTTTCTGCTTCAGCAAAAAGGAGCTTAGCAGCTTCCACATCTTCGGGGGCTGGCTGTTTCCATTCAGAAGGAATCACCTCTCCACGTGCCTTCATGAAGGCATACGCCATGGCTCCGCCAATCACCACTCCGTTCACCGAACGAAGGAGTGAGAAAATACTCTTAATCTTATCACTGACTTTTGCTCCACCTAGAATGAGGTAGAAAGGTTGTGCAGGGTTTTTCATGATCCCATCGAAGTATTTGAGCTCTTTTTCGATTAAAAAGCCCATGCCTCGATCCGGAAGAATCGAGGGAAGTCGGTGAGTGGAGGCGTGCTCACGGTGAGCCGTGCCGAAAGCATCTGTGACATAGACGTCGCAGAGTCTTGCAAGTTGTTGGGCAAAACCAAGATCGTTCTCTTCTTCTTCTTTGTGGAAGCGAAGGTTCTCTAGGACCATGATGTCTCCGTTTTGGAGTCCAGCAACCTTAAGTTCAATTCCTTCGCCGACGCAATCATCCATGAGTGTTACTTCAGAGCCGATCAGTTCTGCGAGGCGATCAGCTGCAGGCAATAGTGAGAATTCCTCATTTCGCTTTCCTTTAGGGCGTCCCAAGTGAGAGGCGATAATGATTCGAGCTCCTTGTTCGCGAGCGTATTGAACGGTGGGAATCGCTTCGCGAATTCGAGTATCGTCCAGTACGTGGCGGTTCCCTTCGGCATCTGGAGCGCTCAAAGGTACATTGAGGTCAAGACGAAGAAAGAGGCGTTTTCCGCGAATGGGCAATTCTCGAATGGATTTAAGTTTCATGAGTATTAGATTCCTTTTGAAGCGAGATATTCAGTCACATCGAGCATTCGGTTTGAGAAACCAGACTCGTTGTCATACCAGGTGATGATTTTTACCAGCGTTCCTTCCATCACCATCGTGAGCTCGGAATCAATAATAGAGCTCCGAACGTCACCATTGTAATCACATGAAACGAGGGGTTCTTCAGAAAATCCAAGGACACCCTTCATGGTCGTGAGAGACGCTTGCTTCAGAGCTGCATTGACTTCGTCTCGGGTAGTGGGTTTGTTCACAATTGCGGTGAAATCAACCACAGAAACGTTAGGAGTTGGAACACGGATGGAGAGCCCATCCAGTTTCCCTTTCAAGTGAGGAAGGACCAGCCCTACTGCTTTTGCAGCACCGGTTGACGTCGGGATCATGGAGATTGCGGCAGCGCGAGCGCGGCGCAAATCTTTGTGTGGAAGATCGAGGATGCGTTGATCATTGGTATAGCTGTGAACCGTCATCATGGTTCCTTTAACAATCCCAAAGTGGTCATCG
>CAIOKW010000296.1 GCA_903858975.1 Oligoflexia bacterium
CCCAGATCCACGTACCACTTCGAGAATAGGTTCACGATGGCCTGAGCCGACGTCCGCGCGGACCTCTCAGTCGTGACCACGAAGGGTGATGGCCTATGCCCCTCAGTCGACCTCCTGAGGTCTTGGAGGGCCGTCCGTAGGTCTCTGTTGAGGGGAATGACCCTCCCAGACTTTCCCTTGCTCGCTCGATCTTGGAGATGGATGGAGGGCCCTATCGCGCCATCAGGGTCGGTGACCATATCCCAGGTCAAATTGGCGATCTCCTTAGCCCTCAGACCCGCCTTTATGGACAGGAGGGCTACCGCACAATTCCTTACACTGTTGCGCGTTCTGCTTACGTGACCCAGCAGGGCTTCGGTCTGTGCCTTGGTCAGGGTCTTAGCCTGCTTCCCAAGCGACATGAGGATCTCCAGTCTGATGATAAAAGGTCAGGCTGGTATCCAATTATAACCTGTTGCTCGAAGAGGTACATAGGGGGTTGGCAAAAACATCAATTAAATGAATGGCTTCGGCGCTCTGATGATATTTTGGCAATTTTATCATCGGTTAGAGGAGGAGCAACCGCTCCTCCAAGCCCTGGGATACTGGCCCGGAAAACTCTACCCAAAAACGGTCCATTTTGCAGGGAGCAGATCAGCATCGGGGATTAGCCCCAATAATACAATTCAAATGGCCCGCTGAGTCTTCCGCCTCGCGCTTTGCTATATTTCAGAAAAGGGCTAGGGCAAGAACAGGCTGTTATAATGGAAGCTAACGTCAATTTCTTTGGTACAATCTAATAACCGTACGCCGCCACCCTAAAACTGATCGCGATGGGTGTGCCAAACTAACAGCCATCCCGAACTTTTTGTACTAGATCAACAATATTCCGAGCGCCATATTTCTTCAATATCCGACCCCTATATTCCTCAACAGTTCTAGGACTAAGACGCAGCTTCTGCGCCGCCTCCTTACTGGTCGCCCCTTCTAAAAGAATCGCTAAGAGTTCTCTCTCTCTGGGGGTAAGAAGCTCCTCATTGGGAATAGATTGAACGCCAACAGCCGATACAAACGTTTGCGCGTTCGAATTCGAATGATTTTCTAAGGCCCTATTGATGCGCTTCATGAGTCCATCCAAAAAGAACGGCTTCTCAATGAAATCGCAAGCACCTCCCAAAATCGCATCAACTGCCATTGGGATATCAGCAACCCCCGAAATCATAATAACTGGGACAATGCTACCTCTAGAACGAAGTTCCTTGAGGATATTGATTCCCGAAATTTTAGGAAGACGGACGTCCAATAAAATACAAATGGGCTGCGTTTGAAACGAAGCATCCAAAAACGCGCGTCCATCTAAAAACGGCACGACGGAAAAGCCTTGCGAACCTAGCAGGTTTGCAAGCGTCCTTTGAACTAGAACATCGTCATCGACGATAACGATCTCTGCAGTCATCTCAAGCGCCGTCAATCATATGAGAAACCAATCATGTCCTAACCGAGACATATTCGGCTGCGCCGCTATCGATTCAAGGACCAGGTCGGAACCGCAGACGAGGCAGCAAGGGATCGTTTAGGCGAACCTAATAAATATTGCAACGTAAAAGCTAACAGGAACTGTCTAAGCCAAACTAGTATTGAAATGCTGCTATCCCAGACTCAGGTTTCTGGGAACAGGGAACGCCTTGCTGGTCCAAGAACCCGTATTTGTACGGTATTGATCGCCTTCAAAATAAAAGCAAATTCTTGTCTAGAAGGGTCGACTCCGATTCGGTGATGCTTTGTGTGACAACGTGATGTGATGATGTAGGCGTGCCGAATACTTTCGATAATGCAAGCCCCATTCTCATGGTGCGGCTTTTCGCAACGTTGTGCCGAGGAAGTTCACGTCCCGTAGTCAGAAATTCCCAAAATGCAGGAACGAAAATGACTGATCAGGCAGATCTCCGCCGCCGCCTCGAATTCATCCGAATTGACCAGCACACGCAACGTGCTCTGAAATCTATCAAACCGAAGATCCTTGATGCAATCCCTGAAGCACTCGAAATGTTTTACAAGCATATTGGGACCTTTGAGGAGACGCGAAAATTCTTTTCGGATGATCGCCAAATCGAACGCGCTGCAGGAATGCAAAATGCGCATTGGAAGAAGCTCATCGATGGAAACTTCGATGCTTCCTATATCCAGTCCGTAAAAACAATTGGGGCGGTTCACGCAAAGATTGGTCTCGAACCGAGATGGTACATCGGAGGATACGCGATAATCTTGTCGCATATGGCAAATCTTCTGACTAAAACCGGGCGCACCGGAATTATTTCAGGCCTTATGAATAGCCGGCATCAAAATCTCGAAAATGAAATTGGAGAAGGCATCGCTGCGCTCACTAAATGTATGATGCTTGATATGGATTTCGTGATCTCAACATATTTCGAGATGGCTGAAGAAGCTCGTCGAAAGACCGAAGCGGACGCAATAAGATTAGAGCAGGAGCTGGTAGTAAATTCGATCGGCAATGGCTTACATCAGCTTATGCAGGGAGATTTGACCTTTCGCCTGAACCAAGCGCTTCCTCCCGCATATGAGAAAGTCAGATCAGACTTCAACTCTGCCCTTGATAAAATGGAACTGCTTATTCGTTCGGTAATAACAGCGGGAGAAGCGATCCTTTCTGCATCGGGAGAGCTGTCTACGGCAGCAGACGACTTATCTCGCCGAACTGAACAGCAAGCTGCAAGCTTGGAAGAAACAGCTGCCGCGCTTGATGAAATTACTGCTAGCATTCGGGAAGCTGCTGTTGGCGCTGACACGACTCAAAGGACGGCAGAAACTGCTAGACAACAAGCAGCCGACGGCGGCGATATCGTGGCACGTGGTATTGGAGCGATGGAACAAATCGCCGAATCCTCAAGAGAAATAAGTGAGATTGTCGGCGTCATTGATGAGATGGCGTTTCAGACAAACTTACTATCGTTAAATGCCGGAGTTGAAGCTGCACGGGCTGGTGAATCAGGTCGAGGATTTGCTGTTGTCGCATCGGAAGTCCGGACTCTTGCGCAAAGGTCTGCAGAGGCTGCGAAGAAAATCAAGGGCTTAATAGGGCGCGCGAGTGTCGAGGTAGAGCTTGGGGTCGGACTAGTAAACGAGACGGGCGCTGCGCTAACAAAAATCGTCAAGAATGCAGAACAGATCGATATTGCAGTCGCAAACGTTGCGGCTGGGTCAAAGGAACAGGCAGCTGCTTTGGCCGAGGTAAATACTGCGATGGGCCAGATGGATCAATTGACGCAACAAAATGCTGCGATGGTTGAGCAGACGACGGCGGCTACCCACGCCGTAGCAGACGAGGCAGCCGAACTTATGCGCCTGATCTCTGAGTTTCGTGTAAGTGGAGCAAAAGCGCCGCAACAGCTGAAGCGTAATCTACGGGTCGTTCAGTAGATAGCCGAATTACGGATCGTTTAAATTAAGACGTCTTTCAAGAAGTACGAACTATGAAAATGGTAGAAAAGATGGCCACGTTACTTCCAAACATGGACCTGAAAAACCCATTTGAAGGCATCATCTCTGATGAACTGTTTAAACTTCAATTCGCGCAAAGGATTTGCTACAGCGTCCTGGACGAAAAGGCTATCATCGGCATAAGTGACGAAAAGGGCATTATAAAATACGCAAATCGTGCGTTTTGCACTATTGCTAAATATTCAAACGAAGAACTGCTCGGAAATGCTTTTTCGATTCTCAACTCGGGGTTGCATCCGAGACAATTCTTCAATGATATGTGGGCGGATATTTCCGTCGGCAAAATTTGGCGCGGAGAGATTTGCAATAAAGCTAAAGACGGATCCATTTATTGGGTCGACACAACAATTGTACCGGTTCTGAGCATACAAAAAAAAATCATTGGCTACGCATCCATAAGGTTAGACATATCAGAGCGCAAGGAAGCTGAGGCGAGACTTACATCCCAAGGCGACCTCTTAAAGACCATCAAGGATGGGTTTCCTGGAGGCTTAGCTGTTTTCGGCAGGGATCTCGAGTTGATCGATTGGAACGACCAGTTCCAAACACTCATGAAAATTCCTGACACTCTAATCCAAAATAAGAACACTACACTCCACGATCTTATAAAATATCAAGCGGCTGCGGGAGAGTTAGGGCGGGGTGAAAAACTTGAATTGGTTAGCGATCGTCTCCGAATGGCCCTCAAAGAAGGCGGAGCTCACTACGATCATGCTTTTTCTGATGGATCTGTAATCGAGGTCAGATCTTCTCCGCTAACTAATGGTGGCTGGGTGCGAACCTATGTCGATGTAACAGAAGCCCGCAAGCTATTTCAGCGCGCTGAGTATCTGGCATCACATGATTCCTTGACCGCCCTGCCGAATCGTAGGGAGTTTCAGAGGAAAATCACAGAATTCCAAATACGTTCAAAATCGCACGGCTTAGGATTTGCAATCCTACTCGTAGATCTTGATGGTTTTAAGCATGTCAATGATAGCTTTGGTCATCATACAGGCGACGATCTACTGACGTTGGTATCAGCTCGCATCGGATCTGGAATCCGTGCAACCGATCTTGTTGCAAGAATTGGAGGAGATGAGTTCGCGATTATCGCCGATGACATAAAGAGCGCTTCTGAGGCTGAAAATTTTGCAGAGCGCGTCATATCATTGATCAGCAGACCATATGAGCTGAACAACAAATCGATCAAAATTGGCGCTTCTATAGGTGCAGCGATTTTTCCACAGAGTGGAAAGGATGCGGAGCTGCTTATGAG
>CAIOKW010000297.1 GCA_903858975.1 Oligoflexia bacterium
CGTCCTGTTCAGCACCGATTTTTTCATCATCGCTCTGAACGACGTGAGATCCCGGGGCCTTACGAGTAAGCGGAAACAGAACACAGTCTTTAATGTTTTCTGAGTTGGTTACGAATTGAACCAATCGATCAATCCCAATACCCCAACCGGAGATCGGAGGCATTCCGTATTCCATCGACATGACGTAATCATCGTCTTTCACCATCGCATCTTGATCGCCTTCAGCATTCAACTTCGCTTGCTCTTCAAGACGCTTCATTTGCTCGATGGGATCGACGAGCTCCGAATAGGCGTTCACAATTTCGACCCCGTTCACCACTAACTGGAAACGATCGGTTAACTGTGCATTTGCATCACTGGCGCGAGCCAAGGGAGACAAATCAATCGGATGCTCTGTCAGGAAGGTTGGTCCCACCATTTTCGGGCGACTTACTTTTTTATAAAGAATATCGATCAAGTTACCGCGACCGAGCTTTTCTGGATGATCGTCTTCAAGATCAATTCTTTTATCTTTAATCGCAGCTAAGAGCTCAGGAGCCGTTTTAAACTTTTCAATGTCGATTCCGGAATCCTTCAAGAGGAGGTCTCGGAAAGTCACCGTGTTCCATTCACCACCAAAGTCCACTTCTGTTTCGCCCAATTTAATCTTGGTGGTACCGAGTGTTTTTTGGAAAACCGTTTGAAACAGACGCTTCATGAGGTCCATGTTGTCTTTATAGTTCCAGTAAGCAGAGTACCCTTCTACCATTGTGAATTCTTGCAAATGGTTTGGGCTAATCCCTTCGTTACGGTAGCAGCGTGCAAATTCAAAAACATGCTGAAAGCCACCCACTACGAGGCGCTTCAAATACGTTTCAGGAGCAATGCGAAGAAACAAATCGATATCGAGCGCATTATGATGCGTTTTAAATGGACGCGCAAGCGCACCTGACGGATTCGGTTGAAGACTCGCAGTTTCTGCTTCAATAAAGCTTTCGCCTTCGAGGAAATTTCTCATTTCACGAATAATAGATGAGCGAAGCAGAAATCGAGTACGAGCCTCTTCGCTGGTAATCAGATCCAAGTAACGCTGACGATATTTGATTTCTACATCTTGGAGTCCATGGAATTTTTCTGGAAGGGGGCGCAAACATTTTCCGAGAAACGTATACTCCTTCACTTGAAGCGTCTTCTCTCCTACGCGAGTGGTAAAGATCTCTCCTTTAGCACCAAAAAAATCTCCGATATCGACGAAGTCGACATAGTGCTGGTAGTTTGCTTCGCCGACGTCATCAATCTTCATACAAAGTTGAAGCTTGCCTCTCAAATCTTGAATCGTAATGAAGCTGAGCTTACCCATGCGGCGAATGGCCGTGATGCGACCTGCAACCTGAACATTCAGTGTTCCATCCGCAAGTTCACGCGCCTCTTTAAGACCGTGTGAAAGCTCGAATCGTTCCGGGTAAGGATGGATTCCTGCGGCTTTGAGTTTTTCAAGTTTTTCGCGGCGTACAATTTCTTGTTCTGAAAGATGTGAATGATCGTTATGCATGCCTCTCAGGCTAGCATGTACATCGCCAATTTCCTAGCGCATCACAGTTTTTAACGCAAAGCGAAAACGAGCTTCCTTAGAGCTTAAACCCTGCAGCCTCAGAATCCTTCTTAAAGGTCTGAACCGTATCCAGACTGAGCTCTTCTAAGGTCTTAAAGCCACCCTCTAGCTTCGCCAGGACATCAAAAGGAACCGTGATGATCTTAATCCCGCATTGTTCGGCTTGAAGAATATTGTAAACTTCGCGAGTCGACGCCCAAAGGCTTTCGATTTGCTCCCCATAAGCGGCACACACTTCAGCAGCCGCCGTGAGTGTAGGAACTGGATCATGACCTAAGTCAGCCGCCCTTCCAGCAAATACTGAAACAATAGAAGCCGCTCCGCCCTCAAGAACCTTACAGGTCTCAACGGTTTGCTTCAGCGTATAGATAGCAGTGACATTCAGTTGAATGCCGGATTTAGTCAGCTCTTGAACTAAAGGAAGTGATGACTTCCCTTCGCTGTTTTGAATTGGGATTTTTACGTAAACGTTCTTGCCCCAAGTAGCGATCTCACGTGCTTGCTTTTCCATCGTTGGAAAATCATCAGCAAACACTTCAAATGAGATCGGCTTTTCTTTAATGGTGGTCAGAATGTCTTTACAAAAAGCTC
>CAIOKW010000298.1 GCA_903858975.1 Oligoflexia bacterium
AGACTTGGATGTCTGCTGAGAGTTCTGCAATTCCAATGTCGTGGAGGAGTCCTGCGAGAGCGAGATCCTCTGGCTTTCCAATTCCAAGCCCCATTGAAAAAAGCGCTGCAAGAGTAGAGACGTTGGCAGAATGGGAATAGCTGTCACCCCGTTCGCCGAGCACGCTTTGAATTCTTGCATACCACTCGTTGTCTGCTCCTTGAAGTATGTAGGATTTTACAATCTCGCCACAATCCTTCATCATGGCTTGTCCAGCATCAAAGGAAGCAGCTTGTTCAGTAAATAGACCGCTAATGAGATCGCGCACAGCGAGTGTTAGTTTTTCTTTCTTCTCAGTGGTACTCAGCGCGCCTTCACCCATTTGATGGAGTCGCTTCGCTGAGTAAGCATAGAAGTTTTTCATTTGATCTGATGGAACTTGGATACTGCTGAATTTGCTTTTCTTGATTTTCTCCACGCGAGCGGCATCAAGAGAATCTCCAGCGTTACTCAACTTCACATATTTTTGGTTTGCGGGTAAGAAAATGCTGGTTTCAAAATCGAGTTCACTTCCTGGTTCCACATCGATAATTTTTACCGGCCGATAGGTCCTAATTTCACCTTTGCTCAGAACTGCTAGGGCCTCTGACACTGCAGTCTTTAAATTGGTGATGTCCATGGGCATCAGAAATGCATCGGTGAAGCCGTTCTTGATAAAGCTCTTTCGTTCAAAGCCCTCGCGAGCGACACAGCAAAGAAAAATAGGAGCCTCTGGAAATTGCATCCTAAGCGATTGAGCCAGTTCATTTGCCGGGAATCCAGTGATCGCGGGGCCTGAAATAACCAAACTTGGGGTAGGGGTAATGTCGGCTAAGATCGAGTCCATATCCATTGAAATTTTCATCACATTCACTTTGGAAAAGACGTCCGAAAGAAGTTTTGAAATCTCTTCTTCAAGTCCCACCGTGAGAATATTCAAGGGCGAATTCGACATAGTGGATTAGCCGCCGCGTTTCTTGTGAACCGCTTCAAGTTTTTCGGTCAGAGTTGCCGCATTGAAAGGCTTCACCACATAGTTGTCAACGCCGGCCTTCAGCGCTTCCACGACTTGGTGTTGCTCTGCCTCTGCAGTGACCATGAGGAATGGAGTGTCTTTGTAGCGACTGTCTGCACGCAGCCTTTTTGCGAGATCAAGGCCCGAACAGTTCGGCATATTCCAGTCTGAAATAACGAGACCGACCGGGGGATTAGAATTTTGAATCGCTTCCCATGCCTGTACGCCATCAGCGGCTTCCATTAAATTGGTAAAGCCAATTTCTTTGCAGATCTTACTTACGAGTTTTCTCATGGTCATCATATCGTCGACGACCAGGACTTTGATGCTTGTATTAAACATTTTGGATGCGGTCTCCTCAGTCTTTTATTTTAAAGTAAGATTGTGTTTTTGTACTTAGTTTTGATTGAAAAAGAGTGAATTCTATTGGTCTCGTCAAAAAAACGGCATATCAATTTTAAACGAAATTTGTCACACTGGGTTCTATGGCTGAGACGGATGATAGAAGAAAACGCGTTCGAGTTCCGGTGAAGAGTACCATTCGACACTCCCAGTATCAGGTTCTGGGAACCCCTGTATTTCAGGAGAACTCTGCAATTGATCTTTCAAGTGGTGGAATTTCTTTTGAAACGGCGCGTGAATATCAGATTGGGAACTTGGTTCTTTTGGAAGTTCAGTTTAATGAAGAATTATTAAAGATTTTGGTCTGTGTCGCTTGGGTCAAGAAAGTGAAAGCGGGTACTTACCAGGTTGGTGCTGAGCTGATCGCAGTGGATCCAGTAGACAAAAGAAAGATGCAAAAGCATCTCAATCAGATGATCAATGCCCTACAAGCTGTTAAAAAAACGCGACGACTGACCTCGAAAAAGAAAGCGGTTAAAAAGAAGACGGTAAAAAAGAAAGTAGCTAAGAAGGCAGCAAAAAAGCGTGTAGCGAAGAAGAAAGTCAATCGCAGAAAATAAAGTAAGTCGTGCCGAATAGGGTATAAATAACGTAGAATCCTAGGTTTTCCTAATATCAATCGGAAGCGTGAGCCAGGTTTTTCCGCTGCTTTTTGGGAAAAGGGGCGGGTGCATTACAGCAGGTTTAAGCTTTGCTTTTGATAGTGTTGCACCCATTTCATCTAAAAGATGAGCACTTAAAACTTCAATTTTTCCGACCTCTCCGCGACTATTGATTTCAAGGCGTAGGCTCAGGAGTCCAAAATAAGGAAGTGTGGAGAGCGCCTGGATAATTGAGGATGCATAAGCATCCATGGGCTTTAGGATCTGACGAAAAGAAAGGGTGCCTTCGAGCATGGGTCGGGGTTCAGTAAACCATCCGTGAATGACGAGTCGAGAGTCGAGAATAGAGTCCACTCCCTGAACGGTTTTTACGCCGTGTGGATAACGTGGATCAAACACTATAAGGCGATTGAATTCAGGTGGAATTCGGGTCAATAGGTCTTTCTCTTCGTGCGAAGCTTCATGGGTGATTTCAGAAAAATATCGAAGGAGTCGGGGTTGTGTGACTAAAGTTTCGCCCCCTCGAAAGCTACGCTTTTTCCATCGAGTGAGCGAATAAACAAAGCTAAAAGGTCCATGGGGAACGTCTGAGTGTAAATTCTGGTAACACCCATCCGTATAAGCGCTCAGCCAAGGATGAGAAATCATTTGGCACCCTAAATTGCGGCGCCCCCAGCTTAAGAGGTGATTCAGAAACGGGGCAAAGCTTGTTTTACTAAATAAATCTTCCGCCGGAGTTCGAAGGAGTCGGTATTGATCGGGGATGCTCCAATAGTCCCAGCAAAACCGGTTTGAAGTGGCTTGATACGGATTACCGAACCTTTCGTCGAATTCAGACCGGAGCTGATTGACCTCTGGGTAGAAGCCATCGTGCGTTTCAAATGAGTTGTTTTTTTGATTTCGGAAGAGGATCGTTGGAGTTAGAGTCATAGGTATGCCTGGTCAAAATTTACCACAAATGGAAAAAAAATCGTCCTTCAAATTTATGCTGACGATGATGGGTTTTGGAATGGTCTGTGCTGTTGCGTTAGTGAGTATTTACGTTCCAAGAGCGCTGATTTGGTATTTTGAGCCTCCGATGCCGATGGGAGTTTCCTGCACCAGCTCTATTCGCTGGGCAGTCGATCGAATTCTTTGGGCGCAGCTGATTGCGGTGGGGGTAGGTGGAGTGCTGGGTCTTTTCATTGGATCCCGCCTGAGACGAACGAAGTGATTCCAGTTCAAATTCAATGAAGGGGAATTGTGCGCCATTCTTATGACAGATCGTTAAAATAAAGGTTTCTTAAAGAATTATTTTACTCATGATTACTCTTATTTGAGTCTGAGTTCCTCATCTTAAAGTTTAGTTCTTCGAGTGCCGATAGGTCCTTCGGAAGAGGACTGAACATGGACGATTTCGAAAAAGAGCTCAAAATTGGATTCCTGGATGAAGCAAGTCAGCTGTTATCGGATGCTGAACAATGCTTTCTGGTATTAGAGTCCAATCCCAATGACGGGGCGATGCTCGATAAAATTTTTAGACTTGCTCATAACTTAAAGGGAAGCTCCAAGGCAGTCGGTTTTGAAGATATTGGTGTCTTTACTCACCGCTTAGAAAGTTTTCTGCTCCAGCTGAAGAATGGTGAACTCACCATCCGCTCAGAAACCATCAGCCTACTACTCAGCTGTAACGATCACATTCGAGTGATGGTCGAAGCTCTGAAGGCCGACTTAGATGCAAAAGTTGATAGTACCGAGCTCATTGAGCGAATTGAGCTCGCAAGTTCAGGAAATCTGGACGCTCCAAATGAATCGCTTTCAGACGAAGGTCCGACGCCAGAAGAAGTCGCCCTCATCAAAATGGTTAATGACTCATTCGCTGATGTCGCCTTCGATCCAATCTTGGAAACCAGCGCCATTGAAACTCAGGCTGCAGAGGTGATTGCGATGCCGAAGGCGCCAGAGAAAGCTCAAAGCCCGGCCCCGAGTCCATCACCGGTGTCTGTACAGGAAGAATCGATTAGGGTTTCCCTTGCGAGACTTGAGAAGTTGATTAACTCCGTGGGTGAACTGGTTATTTTTCAAACCGTGCTCCGTGAACAATCCCTCAGCTCTAATGCGCATCTTTTACGAAAAACCATTCATCAAATGGGAAAGGTCACTAAAGAAGTTCAGGATATTTCCATGAGTCTTCGAATGGTGCCTCTGCGTCAGACATTTCAAAAGATGCAAAGAATTGTCCGCGATACCTCAAACATGCTCGATAAAAAAGTTCACCTCTCCACCCAAGGAGATGATACAGAACTGGATAAAACGGTCCTTGAGAACATCAGCGATCCATTGGTGCACCTGATTCGAAATGCTTGTGATCATGGAATTGAGTCCCCCAGTGTACGGACTGCGAACGGAAAGAGTGAGAATGGAAGTGTTACGCTCAATGCTTACCACCAAAGTGGAAAACTGGTGATTGAAGTTAAGGACGATGGTGCCGGAATCGATGGTGAGCGTCTAAAACAAAAGGCAATCGAAAAAGGTATTGTAAGACCTGATGCCAAAATTTCTGAGCAAGAAGCCATTCATCTTATTTTTCATCCTGGATTCTCAACCAAGGCGCAAGTCACTGAGGTTTCAGGCCGGGGTGTAGGGATGGATGTAGTGAAAACAAATATTGAAGCCTTGCAAGGTGAGGTTCAGGTAGAGACGGTCCTTGGAAAAGGAACAACTTTTAAGGTGATTCTACCTCTCACACTGGCCATTATTGATGGAATGGTCGTTCAAAATGAAGGCAGTCGATTTGTTGTACCTCTATCTCATGTTCACGAAACGCTGAAGCCAGCGCCAGAGGATGTGAAGGAGACGATTGGAATTGGTGAAGTTCTTTTCTTGCGTGGAGAAAACTTGCCGCTCTATCGACTTCATAGTCTCTTAGGTCAGAAGAAAGCATCCATTAAGCAGGCGAGCGAACAAATCGCAATGGTGATTCGATATGCAAACCAACCTTTTGCGGTGCTGGTTGATGACATTCTTGGGCAACAGCAAGTGGTGATAAAAGAAGTGGGACAAGAAATCCAAAGCTTAAAATGGATGAGTGGAAGTGCGATTTTAGGGGATGGAAAGCCAGCCATCATTATTGAAATGAATGAATTAGTGAAGCCAGCAAAAAGAGGAGTAGCTTAAATATGAGTTCAGCGAAATCAGTGAGTAGTAATCAAGAGCGTTTTTTGAGTTTTTCACTGGGAATTGAAGAATATGCGGTGCCTCTGCTTGCCGTTCGCGAGGTGATTGCATTGCCAGAATATACGGCAGTACCCTATACTCCGCCGTATTTCCTGGGAATCATGAATCTCAGGGGGCAGGTCATCTCAATTATGGATCTGAGGCAAAAGCTTGGAGTGAAGCCAGGAGTAAATACTGAAACGGCAGTCATTATTTGTGATCTCAATGGGAATTCAATTGGGGTGGTGGTGGACTCAGTCAATACAGTTCTCAATCCAGCGGCAACTGATATTTCAGATAAACCTGAAATTCAATCGAATCGGCCTACGGACTATATTACAGGGGTTTATCGAAAAGATAAAAAGCTTGTACTGTTCTTAGACCTCTTCAAGTCACTCAGTCTTGAGGATCATCAAGCCATTAAAAAGTCACATGATGGGGCAGCAAAGAAAGTAGCCTAAACACAATGAATACAGCGCTGAAGAATTTTCGTTACGGCAATATTTATGATCACCTTTCGGAGGCGGTCATGAAGCTCACCGGGGTACAGCTGGGGTTAAAACAGCGTGCAATGGTAGAAGCTCGCCTGCAAAAGCGCGTCCATGATTTGGGATATCGTAATATTGATGAGTATCAGACTTATTATGAGGCTCACGAGAATGACGAGATTCAGTATATTGTGTCTTTATTAACGACCCATTATACTTATTTCTTTCGAGAGTTTTCACACTTTGAGTATATCTCAGAGAAGATCTTGCCTGATCTCGTTCCAGAAGTTTTGAAGCGACCCGATCGAACACTCAGGATTTGGTCCGCAGCGGCTTCCCGCGGTCAAGAGGTCTATTCCTTAGCGATGTATTTAAATCATCACCTTAAAAAATACGGAGAAAATATTAAGGTGAGTATTCTCGGAACTGATGTGGACTCACAGTCCGTGCGTGTAGGTCAAAATGGGGTATATCCTCGTCGGGAAATTCGGGAAGTGCCCTTAACCTACCTAGGTAATCACTGGTCCCGTGGAACTGGAGAAATTGCAGATTTTGTCAAAGCCAAAGACTCTTTAAGGCAAATGGTAAGATTTGAGCAATCAAATCTTCTTGATCTTAAGGACAAATTTGTGGGGCAGACCTTTGATATTATTTTTTGTAGGAATGTCTTTATTTATTTTACACCAGAGCAGATTCGCTCAAGCACGCAAATGCTGCTCAAGCACCTTCAGCCGAAAGGGGATTTGTTTATTGGTTTGTCTGAGTCTTTGAATGGCCTTGGTTTTGATTTAAAGAGTCAGGGACCCTCTGTTTATCGATTCCCGGATGCCAGTCCGGCTGTTGTGTCAGTAGTGCCATCAACTCAAATGAGTGCACGCATCGCTATAACGCCGATAAGGGTGCTGTGCGTAGATGATTCACCGAGTATTCATTCCTTGATGAAGCAGATTTTGAAGCGTGAGAATGGCTTTGAGATTGTGGGCACAGCAATGAATGGATTAGAAGCTTCTCAAAAGTTGAAAATGCTAAAAGTGGATGTCATGACACTGGATATTCATATGCCAGAACAGGGTGGGATAGAATACCTAGAGAAGAACTTTGGCCCTGATCATCCACCTGTGGTGATGGTCAGTTCAGTTTCAAGGGATCAATCTGATCTTTCTTTAAAGAGTTTGAAACTTGGGGCGACGGATTACGTTGAAAAACCGGCTTTAAACGCACTTCAGGAGCGTGGAGAGGAATTAAGAGCAAAATTAAAAACGGCTGTGATTTCAAAAAACCAAGTGACTCGTTCGTTAGGCTTAGATGAACAGTTTAAAAAGCGACTCGAGATTTCTGTTCCAGAAAATAAAGTGAGGGTTCTCGCTTCAGGGTTCGCACACCTCAAAAAGACAGCGCAATTTTTAAAAGAGCTCGATGGGGTACAGCCTCCTATTTATCTTCTTTTTGAAGGGGTCGCAGCGAGTCTTCCTACGATTGCTCAAGAATTAAAATTCATGAGTGGAAAAGGAGTTACCTTTATGGAGGCCGCCCCTCGTAAAGCTAAACCGGGTGAGATCTGGATCATGGACTTTAAAAATGCAATCCAGCACCTAAGCGATTCTCCGACTCATGAGCGCCTGTCGGTTGCCGTAATGGGCGAGTGGGGAAAAGGATCTTCTGAAATGATCAAGTCGCTGAAGCCTGGGCAGTTGTTGTTGGAAGACTTAGGTTCAGGAAAAGGGGCTGAGTTTTTGCAGACGGCTGCTAATGATATCTTTCCGTCTTCGAGTTTCTCGTTTTTAGGAACAGAATATTTGGGGAAGAAATAGATTATGAGCCTAAAGCACCTTGAAATGATTACCGCCCATTCTCGTCATCCAGAGTGTTTAGCTCTGTTTGATGGTGTGCTGTGGGTCGGGCAAGGAAAGAGTGGCTCAGCTGGGGTTTGGTTAAGCGCTCGTTGGTTCAAAGAAAAAGATATTGAGAATGCTTATCAGAATATGGTGAGTGCGGTGGGTGATGTGAGCCACTTTAAATTGGTGGGGACCCCAAAGATCATTGATCAAGTAGAGGCTTGGATTCAATCTCATTTACTGCAGGTTTTGAATAAGGCAGTACGGAGTGGTAGTTTTGAAGTCAGATTTTATCCCTTAGAAAATCGGATCCAGGTTTCTAAGAAATTAAGAGTTCTAATCGTTGATGACTCAAAAACGATTCGTAACTTACTTACCAAGATCTTGAGTAGTGATCCTAATATTGAGGTAGTGGGTGCTGCGGAGAAACCGTCGGTAGCAAAACAAATGATGGACAAGTTGCGACCAGATGTGGTGACTCTTGACCTCCATATGCCGGAGATGGATGGACTCCGCTTTTTGAAAGATTATCTTCCGCTCTATCCGATTCCTACCGTGATGATTAGTTCCGTGAGTTTAGAAGAGGGCCCAGAGGTTCTCCAGTGTCTTGAATTTGGCGCGGTTGATTATATACAAAAGCCCAGTGCGAGTGATCTCGTCGAGATGACTCCGCTCTTAATTGAAAAAGTGAAAATAGCGTCAAGTGTTCGAGTGAATGTGCAGAAGCCTTCGAATCGATCTGAGCCAGTAAAGAAAGCAC
>CAIOKW010000299.1 GCA_903858975.1 Oligoflexia bacterium
ATTGAATCGGTAGACCAAAGCTGCTTCGGATCAGGATCAAGGCTTCCCCCACCCCATCCCATAAAGTTTGCTTCAAAATTAGACTCTTCAAAATCCTTGTAAAGAGCTGTCCCATCCATCGCGCGAAGCTCAAGATCGACTCCCGCTTTTTTAAATATTTCCTTCAGCATTTGCGCCGCCTTACTTTGAGCAGGGCTTGAGGGTGGAAACTTAAGAACAAAGTGAAATGGAACTTTCTTCCCATTGATCTCTTTCATCAAAAAAGGAGCATTAGGTTCATGCATCCAACCATCTGCCTTAAAGAGCTCTGCAGCCTTTGCTAGATCCAAATGATAACGATTTTTCGGATTCTTCAGCGCAGGGGCTACGTTGTCAGAATTTGATCCAAAGGGAGATACCGATTGCTCCATGGTTCCAAAAAACGCCTTTTGGGTAATGGATTCATAATCAATCAAATACGCAATCCCCTTGCGAGTTTTCACCGATGAAAGCACTGGGGTCTTTGCGTTTAACGCCATTCCAAACCACCCCATCGGGCCGTCCGTTTTCAACTTATCTGCCCAAACGGATTTTCCATCTTTGGGTGTTTTGCCAAATCGTGCCTTATCGACTCCATTGACCTGAGTGACGTACTGATCAGACGTGAGAATTGTGGTGTCGATTTCGCCGCGAATGAGCTTTTCGTATCGAAGTGTGGAATCTGAAATTATTTTAAAATTGATCAGATCAAAATTAAAACGCGCTTTAAACTGAGGAAGGTCTTTCCCCCACCAGCTCAAATCACGCTCAAGGGTCACCACTTGATCTCGTGAAAAGGTTTTTAATTTATAGGCGCCATTCCCCACGGGGCGCAAAGCCTCGCGTGACTTATTGAAGTCTGCTTCCTTTTCAAATTGTTTCTTCTGAATTGTTTGGAACTCATTGAAGGTACTCAAGGTGTTAAACTTTGGAGTGTCGGTATGGAATTTAAACCGAAGGCCATCAATCTTAGTGAAGCTCACGCCTTCAAAATATCCTCGAAGGGCTGCGGCCTCTACTTTGGGATCCATGAGTTTTTGAAATGTAAATTCAACATCATCACTCGTAACTGGCGTGCCATCTGACCAGCGAGCCTTTGAATTAAGAGAATACGTATAGTCTTTGCGATCTTTTGAAATTTCTACTTTTTCAGCGAGGGCTGCGTAATCTTCATACGTCTCTCCATCTTTTCCGAATAGCGGCAAATAGAACTGGCTCCCCATTTCCATGGCTTCAATATCTTGAGCGAGCATCGGCACCATCGTCATTGGCGTAATGCCTAAGGTATCAGTAAAAACTCCTCCCTTTTTTACGGATGGGTAAGATTCGTAGGAAGTTTTTGCACTTGCACTCAGGGTCAGAAAGAGGGGTAAAAGATAGAGTGATCGATTCAATTTCATACGGTAATTAAAGCGGATTCTTCACCTTCTTGTCAAAACTAATGCTAAAATCTTTGCATGAAGAAGCTCTGCATTATTCTCTCCATTCTCCTGGGAATGCCCCAGGCTCAAGCCCAACTCGACCTTCACGCCCACCTGGACATGAAGCCTGGAATGGGGCCAGGACTCATTGGGGATTTTACTTCTCCCATTAAGGTCCAACAGTGGGATTCACGACTTAAAACCAAAGCGAGCATGTTTTCCCTCACCTCCGACCGAGCCCCACAGTTGATTGTCATGAGCCTATATGGACACCCTTGGCTCTCTCGGCCCTTCCATTTCGAGTTCGAAAATAACGTCAAGGCCGCGCTCGAACAGGAGTACTTGAACATCGTTCACTTCGTCACCGAACACTCAAAGACTTGGTCAATTGCTAAAAGTGCCAAAGAAGCAAGGGACGCCCTTCAAAATAAAAAGCATGTGATTGTTCTTTCGATTGAAGGTGCTTTTGGTGCATTCGAAACGGAAGAGGACTATCTCAAATGGATTGATGAGCGCGGAGTTGCGATCGTTACCCCCTTTCATTTGACCGAAGACCGCTTTGGAGGAACTGCATTCATGCACTGGAAGGTTGCGTTCTTTAATACTCCTCTGAGTTTTCTGGAGAGTGTATTCATGACGGGAGGAACCTGCTTAAGATCTTTCTGCAAAAGCCCCATGGGGATCAAGCCCGACGGGCGGACGCTCACACAAAATCTCATGACTCATAAAGTGTGGATTGATCTCTCCCATGCAAATGACATGGAGACTTCTGAACTTTTGCCCGAATTTAAAGCCCATAAACTTCCCATCCTTATTACCCATACCGGATTAAGAGAAATCTACCCAGCAGAACGCGCGGTGAGCCCAGGCACGATCGATTACCTTTCCAAAAACGGTGGAATGATCGGCCTCATTCCGAGCGATGACTTTCTCCTAGAGCTTGCGCCCGGAAAGTCCTGTTACTCTGGACTTGAAGAATTAAAAGCTGAGTTTCAACGAGTGGGAAACGCAGTTGGCTTTGAAAAAGTCACGCTTGGAACGGACATCAATGCTCCCTTGCGAGGCCTCTCTCCCTCTTGCAATCACGCTTCAGGTGGCGCCATTAAAAGCGTGCTCGAGCAAAAGGGATTCTTTGACTACGAAGACTTTACGGACCTCACGGCTTATCTTTCGCCCGAACCTCACTGGAATGAACAAGTTTTAGATGAGTTCTTAAAAAACTGGGAACGCGTTCGGCCTTAGTCAAAAATCGCTCTAGTCCACTTTCAGTAAAGACCACTGATTGAGAACGACTTGCTCGGCCTCTTTAGGATAACCAGCTTCAAATTGAATTCGAGGAGACTCTTTTTTCGGGTTCCCGAGAGCTTCTGGAGTCAGAGTGACCAAGGATTCGCCCGGATAATGGCGTTCAAGCCATCCCCATGTGAGCTCCATGTCGGGTGTCGCATAGAGGATTCCATCTTCAGGTCCCTTCGCCCAACTCGTCCCTTCACGTATGACCTTGAACATCCCTACTTTTTGCCCTGTTCGATGCCCACCGGTTAACGCTTTGGGCGCATAAACAGAACGAATCCAATCGGAGGGCATTCCGGAAACCCCCAGTGCGAGGTTAAAAAAGTGGGCGCCCATTTCAGCACACCCCGCCCCCTCACCCTTGATGATTTGATGGCCTCCACCATAGTGACGAAATCCACCATTTACAATCCACTCATTGAGCTCATCAAACAACAGATGAGCTCGATCCTCTGTGGTCGGAACTAGCACCGTTTTTAATCGCCCACTCGTAGCTGCCCAATCCAACTCCTTCACCGCGTCGACTCCACGGTCTAATTTCCCCGCAAAATCATAAAAAAAGGAGCCTAACCCGACTTGCTCCTGAATCACTTTGAGTGTGGAACGATTCCTTGCTTGTCTGGACATTCCGGTCACCACTCGCCTCACGCCAAAACGATTCGGAGTACTGGATGCGATTTCAATAAAGAAATGTCCAATCGGCGCCTCATCTTGAATGAGGTGATGCCAAAGCGTTTTGAGAAGCAGGCCGCGAGGACTCGCCCAATCAAGGGGTGCAGGAGGAGGAATCACGTGAAGTTTGAAAAAATGAGACATGGAAGATGCCTTTCCTACTGATCGCCCCGACGCAACCAAAGCGCACGCCACTCATTCTTCTCGTAGCGAGTGATTCTAAACTCAGCCCCACCTTGTTGGTAAGTCGAGATCACTTGATCCAAGTCAGTTTCAATGAGACCTGATAAAACAAGTTCTGCTTTGGGCTTTAAACACGCCTTAATTTCAGGCGCGAAACGAATTAAAATGGGGCGAAGAATATTCGCAAGCAGAATATCCACTCTTCCACCCTGAATTTCAGCTGGAATATGCTCTAAAATCTGAATTTGCTCTGAAACACCGTTTAAAGCAGCATTTTCTTTGGCGTTTTCATTTGCCATCGGATCGATCTCAACGCAGTAAACTTTTGCGCCCTGAAGAGCTGCAGTAATCCCCAGAATCCCTGAGCCTGATCCAAAATCAAGTACCGTTTTACCCGAAAGACTTCCAAGACTATTCAGAACTTTTAAGCAAAGCTGCGTGGTTTCATGGGTTCCGGTACCAAAACCA
>CAIOKW010000300.1 GCA_903858975.1 Oligoflexia bacterium
CAGTCGGCCTCATGCTCATGCTCATGCTCTTGCTTACTCCTCAGGTTTTTGCCGAGGAGCTGGTTTCAGTTCAAGTGAGTCGAGTTGATGAAAAGGGCGACGTGAACCGCTTCGAGGTTCGAGGTGAGTGGCAGTGGGGTAGTGATGTGCCCTGTGTTCGAGTTCTAGATCAGAGAATCTCGGGTTTGGGGGTAAGGCCGTGCCTGAGTGAAGTGACCACTATAGTTCCAATTAAAAATCGCGCAGATAACAATTCTAAGGTCACTGCAAGGTATATTTTTGATCTTCCCTTTGATCACCTGGTCGTTCTGTTGTCACCTCTCTGTATCGAGCAAGGACTAAGGCTTGAAACCGTGCACTCATCTCAAGGCTTCGGGGTGGTTGCTGTAGCCTGTACTGAACTTAAGAAAATCAAGATCGGATCCTCAAACGGTTTACGAGTAACAGATTTACACAAGAATGTTGGAAGTGACTTTACCTATGAGGTGAAAAATCAAACTGGTAATTTCTTAGGACAATTTACTTTAATATTTCCCCGTCCTAAGCCGACACCCACTCCTGTTCCCACGCCGCTTCCGCTTCCAAGTCCGACGCCGAAACCAATGCCAAAACCCATCGTGAAGGTCCCAGAAGTCAAAAGACGATGGTTTTTGGGAGCCTACCTTGGATTTGCATCAGTCAGTCATACTAATGCGGACCCCACGGGAGCCGCTCAATCTTTGAGTTGGAAAGGTGGCCAAATTCACGCGTATTTTGATGCAATGAAATCCGACCCACTGATTTACAGTTTATACCCTGAAATTGAACTACACGGAAATCAATTAGGATCACTATCCGGGTTTACCTTAATTAATGCTTCCTTAAGTCGAAACCTATCGAAGTCTAAGAGTGCACTTTTACTTTTAGGTTTGGGAGGAAATTTGATCGGAATGAATGGGAGTACTCATTACGGAATCATTACCTCGATGGGATATGGCCTACACCTTTCTTGGCGTTCTATGGATCAACGCTATTTTGTGACCGGTTCAATGGGTCCCTTACTTACTCCCGTTCCAAGTTTAACGAGTGCTTGGTTTGGAATCACGGGTGACTATCGAATACGCCTTTTTAATCGACCGGTTCATCTCGGAATCGACTTCACGTGGCTCAAAGTCCCGGGGTCGATTTCAGGGGCCAATGTTGACTATTCCTCAAAGAGCTATGGATTGATGCTCGGATACTATTTTGGAGAGTAAAGAATGAAACATATTTCTACAAAAATTATTGTGCTCACCTTGGTTTTGGTTTCAAGCCTGATTCTCATCAATGGTGGATTATCGCTTCAGGTGCTGAGTACTGAAAGTAGGGCATACACGCTTCAGAGTCAGCAAACTCAAACTCAGAGTCTTGCACGGGGATTTGAGTTTGAGTTTGCAAAAGCCCAAGAAACTGCAAGTAAGGTATTTAATCTGAAAGTTCGAGAGGAGGAACTTTCGGCAGCAATTCAGAAATTACTGGATGACGCCCGAGAATCGAATAATTCTATGAAGAGTATTGGGGTCTTCCTGAAGAATGGAACCCCGCACTGGATTGAATCGGATGGCCCATCTATTTCAAAAGACTTCAAAAAAGACTTAAATTGGGTAAATGCTTTAACCGGTACCTACATCTTATCGGATCCTTCTTTTGGCCAAGATCAGTTGGCGCTTTTTCCCTCTAAGAATGTCGTGATTGGCATTCGAATGAGCTATCAGAAACTGAAAACAGAATGTGCAGGGACATCGGCAGGTATTTTCAATCGAAATGGTGATCCTATTCTATTTTGCAGTGATGCAGTCGAAAAACGTATGAAGTCCTCGGGAGAAGCAATTTCAGATATTCTGGGATCCACCTTTAAATCAGGTACTCTTGAAAAGCTTGAAGGGCTATGGGGATATTCGGACCTTCTGAATATTGGTAAAGTAGTGTCAGTTATGGATACGAAGACGGCCTACCGCCCGGCTTATGTTCTAGGCGTAAAAATTGTACTCTTGATCCTGATGTCCATTGGTATTGCCGTGATTGCATCGATCTTGGTGGCCAGGAAGCTTTCAGCACCGATCATAGAGGTTTCGGACGCAACCCTTAAAATTGCTCAAGGCGATTTTGACACTCTCATTCACGTCAACACTCAAGATGAAACGAGGCTATTGGCTGACTCTGTCATGAGTATGGCTCAAAAGATTAAGAAATTGATTCAGTCTGAGGTTGAGAAGACTCGGATTGAATCGCAGCTTGAAGTAGCGGGAGCTGTGCAAAGAATATTTATTCCAGAAAATGTAATTAATTTTGGAAGATATCGGATCTCTAGTTTCTATAAGCCTGCTGACCAATGCGGTGGAGACTGGTGGGGTTACATTCGAGGCAAAGATGAAATAGCAATTTTAATCGGGGATGTGACGGGGCACGGCTATGCTAGCGCCATGCTGGTTGCGACGACCCGAGGCTGTCTTTCGATGATTCAGGATCAAGTAGACCGAGCAGGAGAAATTCACCTCAGTCCAGGTGAGATTCTGAGACTCTTTAATCGCGTGGTTTTCGAAGCCACTCGAGGAGAAATGAATATGACCGCGTCCTGTATTATTTTGAATATACAAAGTGGAAGCTATCGGTATGCAAGTGCCGGCCACAATCCCTCGTATTACCTTCATGCCGGAACTGCAGAGGTAAACTCAATGAACGTATCCGGTAGCCGCCTTGGAGATTTAATCGATCTCCTAGAGCCATTTGATGAATTAAGCGGTGCCTTTGAAAAAAGCGGCGATAAGATCGTTCTGTTTACTGATGGAATTCAGGACTTGGGTGTGGGTGATGATGCTTTGGGTAGAAAAGGCTTTAAGAAATTTCTTCAATCCCATACTTCAGACCGAGGTGAGAGCATTGTTGCATCCGTCGTGCGTGATTTAGTTCCACTCAATCAGGGTGCGCCACTTCAAGACGACATCACATTCTTAGTGATCGAGCAGGAGTTGAATGCGTCTTCGTAATTTAGAAATCATCTTCATTGGATTTGGGTTTATTCTCACCCTTGTGAGTGCCTATCTCTTTACGGTAGATGCTGATCTCGTTTTACGTTTTATGGGAATGGATCGTTTTTCTAAACGCACACAGGTAGCCCAGGTAGAACTGTTGAATAATATGGTCCGAAGAAAAGAATTTGAAATGCCCGAGTTTAGAAGTGTGGAGGCCCGGCAGGCAGTTTATTCGAAAGACTCAATTATGACGGGGGCAAACAGTGGAACCGTTCTTAAGTTTCTCGATGGAAGCGTTGTTGAGCTCGGTCCGGACACTTTAGTGCAAATTGAGACCCGAGGTTCTCCTGACTCCCTAGGGAGTTTTGAGCTTATTTTAAATGTAAAATCAGGTGAAGTAACGGGTACCAGTACCTCGAATAAACTTAAAGTCTTAAGAGATAATCGCGTCGTTACTACTGCTCCGATGCAGAAACCTAAGACTCAATCTAAGCGATCGGATTGCACATTTATATCCCAGTCAGTGAAGAAAGCCGATATTTCAATTTGGCTTTCTTGTGAAGAGGACGCAATTGAAGCGAACATGAAAGTGGTTCGCCCCGACGGGGTACTCGCAGATACAAAAGTGATTCCGATTGCGCCCAATCATCAAGGGAAGTTTCAGTTTGGGGTTACGATGCCAGGGGAATATTTACTCGAGTTGGTTCAGGCAAAGCGGGAAAGTGTTCGAGTAAGTGTGGCTGAGTCAATTGTCGATCTAAAATGGGTTGAATCACCGGTACTCTGCGGAGAGGGTTTACGATATGAGACAAGTTCGAGGCCGATCTCAAAATTCTTGATTGAAAATCAGGATCACAAGATTTTGCGTGAGTTTACCAGCGCCCCGGGGGGAGCACTATTAGGGCTCCAGTCGATACAGCCTCCGGTTGAAGTGAGGGTAGTAGAGGTTTACAAAGATGGATTTAAAGGGGCAACTCAGTTTTTAAATTTGAGCAAATGGCGAACTTGCCCTATACTTCGATCTCCTTCAGACGGCTCTGTAGAGCGATTAGGCTCAATGAAGGGGGTCATGTTTACCTGGAGTGCAGCCCA
>CAIOKW010000301.1 GCA_903858975.1 Oligoflexia bacterium
CAGGGAAGGTATTCAGAATTGGATTTACTTTAATTCCCACGGCTCCTAGTTGCTGAACAAACATCTCACCCATCTGGCGATATTTAGTGTCAGCACCCCTGAAGTCAAAATTCAGTACCGGAAGATCTTTACCATCTGGATAACCCGCTTTTGCCAAAAGCTCTTTTGCTTTTGCAGGATTGTAATCAAACTTCATCGCCGCTCCATCCATGCGATCAGCAAGACCTGGAGGGGTGATTTGGGTCATCTTCGTTCCGCGAAACTGATCAAAGGTGTTAATCCATTTATCACGGTCAATCGCGTACGAAATCGCCTGACGAAGTGCTTTATTTTGGAGGAGTTTATCCTTCATGTTGAACACCACGTAGTACATCACGAGCGAATCTTCGTAGCCGAATTGCACTCCTTTTTTCACGAGGTCTTCACGCATGTGTTCTGCATCCACCATAGAAGATCGGAAAGAGTCCTTGGTTAGCTCAAGGCTGTCCACATCCCCTTTTTCAAACTTCAGGAGGCGCGGCTGCTCTTCTTTAATAATCTCAAAGCTGATGCCGTCATACATCGGAAGTGCTTTGCCCGCATCCGCAAGAAAGCCTGCTGCTTTTAGCTTCTCAGATGCGGTCGTCGGATAAAGTCCTTTATAGGCCGGATTCTTTACGAGCACGACCCGTTGACTCGTCTCCCAGCTCTTTAACTTAAATGGACCTGTCCCAATCGGGTGATCACGAAGGTTCCCATCTTTGTCTGCATAAAGTTCAACCGACTCCGGTGGAACGGGTGTTGTGAAAGTCATGGCTAGGATGTAATTCAAAGTCGGATAGGCCTGGGTTAACTTGAACTCAAGCGTGTAATCGTCCTTTGCGGTGAAGCCTGGAATCGCTTCATCAAATACTTTTTTGAATTCTTCCGGTTTTGCAGCCTGAAGCTTTTTCTCAAATTCCGAGAAGCCCACAATCTTTCCTTCAAAGATCCATGCCCCTTGGGATTGAATTGCTGGAATCGCTAGACGCTTAAACTGATAAATAAAATCAGAGGCTTTGATCTCGCGGCCTTTGCCACCGTTGGCTTTGAAACAAGGATCATCTTGGTAAGTAATCCCTTTTTTAATTTTTACAGTTACCGTGAGGCCGTCTTTAGAATATTCAGGCATCGATTCCGCAAGCAATGGCTCCAGCACCATTTGATCTTCTAGATATTTATACTGAAGCAGTGACTCTTCGATGCTCGGAAGGATATCCAAGCTCACGCTATCGTATGCATTTGCAGGATCTAGCGTCTTAATGTCGTCTTTGACTGCAATTTTGAGGACGTTTCCGACGACTTCCTCTTTTTTGGTACACGCCCCGAGCGCAAGCACGCTCAAAGCTGTAGTTACACCTATCCAACTAGAAATTTTTAATTTCATATCTCTCTCTCCCTTTTTCTCACCAGTGGGATACCACTAATTTTTGAGCTTTTGCAAAATAATCGTCTTTGCGGCTTGAATCGCACCACTGAGACCTGCCACATTCGAGCCACCTGCTTGGGCAAAGTCTGGCTTCCCACCACCCTTGCCACCAAAAAGCTCTGCTGAGCCTTTGATGATTTCTCCGGCGTGAACGCCTGAAACCTTTGCACCCACCGCTACCACGAGGTAGGGCTTCTCGCCGGCCTCAGCCACTTCCCTAATTCCTAGAACCGCAACGCTGGATGGATCCTTCTGCTTGATGCGGTCAGCCATTTCGCGCAATTTTTTCATCCCGTCAGAAGAGTTCTCAACGAGTCCCGAAATGACTTTCACGCCCGATACGGTTTCTGCAGACGCCAAAAGCGCCTCGATTTCTACGCCTTGCTGAGCCGCCTGAAGCTTTTCAATTTGCTTCTTCAGATCTCGCGTCTCTTCAAAGAGTTTATCAATTTTATTCGGGATCTCCTCAACGGTCGAAGCCTTGATTTGATCTCGAACGGCTTTAATGCGGGAATCTTGTTCACGCAAAAACTCAAAGGCGCCTTTTGAGGTATAGGCAATGATCCTTCGAACTCCCGCTGCAATTCCTGCCTCTGATGCAATCTTAAAGAGGTTAATCTCAGAACTCTGATCGACGTGAGTTCCACCGCAAAGCTCAGTCGAGAAGTCTCCCACCTGAACCACGCGCACTTCATCACCGTACTTTTCGCCGAAGAATGCGATCGCTCCAGCCTGAATCGCTTCATCCTTTTTCATGCTCTGTTTTTTTACTCGGCTCCCGCTCCAGATTTTCTCATTGATGAGATTCTCGACGAGTTGAAGTTCATTTGCAGTCAAAGCCTGAAAGTGAGAAAAATCAAACCGAAGGAGCTCCGGGGTCACGAGTGAGCCCGCTTGCTTGACGTGATTTCCTAAAACCGAACGAAGCGCCCATTGAAGCATGTGCGTTGCGGTATGGTTACGAGCTGTCAGTGCTCGCACTTCATTACTCACGGTCTGCATCACGCGATCGCCGACTTTTAAAATTCCGCGCTTCACTTTCAGGTGAGCAACGATCAATTCCGGAACCGGACGCTGAACATCTAATACTTCTGCATCGAAATCTTTCGAGTGAACTGATCCCTTGTCACCCGTCTGTCCTCCTGATTCACCGTAAAATGGCGTTTTTGAAAATACAGCAAGAGTGATTGGGGTACCGTCTTCTGCTTGAGAAGGCATCACCGCGAGTGCCTCGCCTTCTGCCTCGAGATGCTCATAGCCTACAAACTCTGGAAGTTTGCCTGCTTTTTTCAGCTGATCGACTAAAGTAAACCATTCAGCTGCAAGGACCTGATCTCCAGTTCCCTTCCAATGCTTACGCGATTCTTCGCGCTGCTTTTCCATCGCAGATTCAAAGCCTGCTTCATCCACCGCAATTCCACGCTCTTCACAGATCGTACGAGTGAGGTCGACCGGAAACCCAAAGGTGTCATAAAGAGTAAATGCCACGGTTCCTGGAAGCGTTTTCTTTCCGGATAGTTTTTTTAACTCTTCATCCAGGAGCCCCAGCCCACGATCCAGTGTTTTGAAGAACTGCTCTTCTTCGGCCAAGACCGCTCGCTCAATGAATGCGCGCTTCTCGACGAGATCGGGGAACGCATCCTTCATTTGCTCAATCACAAACCCACAAGACTTGTGAAGGAAAGGTCCATCTAACCCCAACTTACGTCCATGGCGAATCGCACGTCTCATGATCCGACGAAGCACATACCCGCGCCCCTCATTGGATGGCATCACTCCATCTCCAATCAAAAAGGTCGTCGCACGAGAATGATCGGCAATTACTCGAAAAGAAAACACGGACTCGTCTTTAGATTTTGGATCGTAAGGCTTACCCGCAAGCTTTGAGATTTTTGCAATGATGTCAGTGAAAATATCAGTGTCGTAATTGGTCTCCACATCCTGAAGGATGGAGGCCAAGCGCTCTAATCCTGCACCAGTATCGACCGATGGCTTTGGAAGCGGGTTGAGCTTACCGCTCGCATCGCGATCGTATTGCATGAAGACCAGGTTCCAGAACTCCATGTATCGATCACAATCGCAGCCCATTTTGCAGGTCGGCTTCCCGCATCCATATTTTTCACCGCGATCAATGAAGAGTTCGGTACAAGGGCCGCAGGGACCCGTGTCTCCCATGGACCAAAAGTTGTCCTTTTCACCAAATCGATAAATGCGATCGAGCGGCACGCCTTCTTGCTTATGCCAAATCTCAGCCGCTTCATCATCGGTTTCAAAAACGGTGACATAAAGTTTATCGAGCGGGAGCTTTAATTCTTTGGTCACCAATTCCCAAGCAAAGTGAATGGCGTCTTTTTTGAAGTAATCTCCGAAAGAAAAATTCCCAAGCATTTCAAAAAAAGTGTGGTGACGAGCTGTAAACCCCACGTTTTCAAGATCGTTGTGCTTCCCGCCTGCGCGAACACACTTCTGTGAAGAAGAGGCGCGAGTATAAGGGCGTGGATCTTTTCCCAGAAACACATCTTTGAATTGAACCATCCCGGCGGTAGTGAACATCAGGGTTGGATCATTGGACGGAACCAATGAGGAACTCTCTACAATGGTGTGTCCGTTTTTCTTAAAGTAATCGAGAAAGATTTTTCTAATTTGTGAACCTGTCATAGGCCTATAAACTTACTGGAAACACCGGGAAAGTGGCAAGAAATTTGGCTAGCTTAAGCAATCAACTCAGTGCATTAGTGGTGCGTTTTTTGACCAAAGCCTTGACGCTTGCTCGTACCCCTTGGCTTCGATAAACTATTCCCCATGAGCACACTGCCGACTTCAGCCCTCCTCATCTACTTCAAAGACTATGAACAGTATCATCGAACCCGCGGAAACAAACTCACCCACATGGTCGGAATCCCGGGCGTCCTCTTTAGTCTGGTCGGTCTGCTTTCTCACGTTCAACTTTGGACTCCAAGCGCAGACTCCCTTTTCCCAATTGATCTTGGGATTATTCTCGCTCTCATCGGAAGCCTCTTTGCGCTGAAGGTCGATTTTAAGCTTGGCATCCCCTTTATGCTTTATGCATACCTGAATTACCTACTCGCCCGACACCTTCCCCTGAACATTCTGGTTCTAATTCAAATTCTTTCCTGGATCCTTCAGCTTGTGGGGCACTTCGTGTATGAAAAGAAATCTCCTGCGTTTTTGACTTCGCTTGAGCATATTTTCATTGGCCCGATGTGGATTTTTGCGTTTTTCATTGGTTATTACAAACCCACCACATGAAATCGCATCCCACCCTCGCCCTCCTCACCTGTCTTACCTTGAGCGCTTGTGATTTCTCATGCGCCTCGATCGGTAAGGCTAAGCCTCCGGTTCCCCGCTTCGATGAGAACTATGCTTATGAGCAAATTCTTCGTTATGAAAAGCTAGGACCGCAAATCCCGGGGAGTCCAGGCAGCGAAAAAACAGCGGCCATGATCAAGGCAGAACTCACTCAGTCGGGTGCTCTTGTCCTTGAGCAAAAGACGACCGCAAAAACCTTTGATGGGAAAACCATCCCCGTTCTGAACCTCATGGCTCAATATAACCCAAGCGCCCAAGACCGAATCCTCCTCTCGGCGCACTGGGACACCCGGCCCTTTTCGGATGAGGATCCAAATCCAAAGATGAAACACCTTCCCGTTCCGGGCGTGAATGATGGCGGGAGTGGAGTCGTGGTTCTTTTAGGAATTGCCAAGGCCTTGAAACTCGCTCCGCCGACCCTCGGAGTGGACCTCCTTTTCTTGGATGCAGAGGACTGGGGAAATCCCTCAAAAGAAGAAAGCTATTGCCTCGGCACCCAGTACTGGGCCAAGAACCCAATCCCAGAAAAATACACCGCCCGATTTGGGATCAACTTCGACATGGTCGGAAGAACTGGAGCCGTATTCCCGATCGAAAGCTATTCTGCCCAAAGAGCCCCTGAGGTGATCCAAAAGGTTCGCTCTGCAGCCCACCAGCTTGGATATGACGACTTTTTTCCTAATTTTAGAGTCGGTTTTGTCACCGATGATCATGTTTACTTGATGAATGGCCGCGGCTTTCCCGTCATGGATTTGATACACATGACAGAACAAGGACGTTTTCCGCCGGAGTGGCACACCCATTTGGATACCTCTGAATTTATTTCGCGGGATGTCCTAAAAGTTGTAGGGCAAACCACACTCCAGGTTTTGTGGAACGAGTAGCCTTGTGATAATCTGCTCCTCATGAGCGACACTCCAAAAATCGAAGCAGTCACCCCTGAGGTGAAAGAACTGAGCAATTTTCAAGATCTCGTATCTCTTTGTAAGAGACGCGGATTCATTTTTCCTTCATCGGAAATTTACGGCGGGATTGGATCCTGCTGGGACTACGGCCCACTCGGTGTGGAGCTGAAGCTTAACATTAAAGAATCTTGGTGGAGAGCCATGACTAACCGAGATGATATCGAAGGACTCGATGCCTCGATCCTCATGCACCCTCGTACCTGGGAAGCTTCAGGACACGTGGAAGGATTTGTGGATCCACTGGTTGATTGTAAAACCTGTAAAGGTCGCTTCCGCGCCGATAAACTCGAGCATGCAAACTGCGGTAAAAAATCATCCATGCGCCCAGGCCAATACAGCGAGTGCCAACTCACTGAGCCCCGCAACTTCAACCTCATGTTTAAAACTTTCATGGGCCCAGTAGAAGACTCTGCAAGCGTGGTCTATTTACGTCCAGAGACAGCTCAAGGGATTTTCGTAAACTTCGAAAACGTACAACAGAGCTCACGCCAGAAAATCCCGTTTGGGATTGCTCAAATCGGGAAGGCCTTCCGTAACGAAATCACTCCAGGTAACTTCATTTTTAGAACCCGCGAGTTTGAACAAATGGAAATGCAGTACTTCGTGAAGCCTGGTACCGACATGGATTCATTCGAACAGTGGAAACAGACTCGAATTGACTGGCACTTGTCAAACGGCCTTCGCCGCTCCAAGCTTCGATTCCACCAACACGGGCCCACTGAGCTTGATCACTACGCTCGCGCCGCATTTGATGTGGAATATGAATTCCCGATCGGATGGCAAGAGATCGAGGGGATTCACAACCGCTCTGACTTCGACCTTCGTAGACACCAAGAGTTCTCAGGCAAGAAGATCGAATACTTTGAGGAAGCCACCAAAGAAAAATTCGTTCCTTTCGTCATCGAAACTTCTGTCGGTTGCGATCGCGCACTTCTGGCTACTCTTTGCGATGCATATCGCGTGGAGGGTGAACGAACGGTCCTGAAGCTTCATCCAAAACTTGCTCCGTACAAAGTAGCGGTGTTCCCACTGATGAAAAAACCAGAGCTTCTGGAAATGACCGATAAGATCTACGGTGGACTGAAGAAGCACTTCCGCGCAACTTACGATGAGAGCGGAACGATTGGTAAGCGCTATCGTCGCCAAGATGAAATCGGAACTCCATTCTGCGTCACCATTGATTACGATGGACTTGCGGATAACACCGTCACCATTCGTGAACGCGATGGAATGACCCAGGAACGTATTTCTGCTGATAAACTCGTTGGGTATATCAACGATAAAATGAGCACTTGGAAATCAGAGTAATTTAACTGAACTGATCTACATTGAAACATCCGTCAGGTTTAGCTTAGACCTGGCGGATTTTTTTTAGATTCTTGCGAGAGTCTCGCGCTTACGAATCACGCGCTCATATATCTCGCGCAGCCGCTCTGTTCTTCGGCCACGATCATAGTTGTCGCGCGCAAACTGAACTGCTTTTTGGCCCATGATTTTAAGCTGCTCAGGATCGTCGAGCATCATTCTAAGCTTTCTTTGAAGATCAAAGGAATCGCCTGAGCGCATGAGAAGTCCGCCTTGAGAGTTGCCGGTCCATTCACTCGAATCAGGGCCTGATGCACATACAATGGGTGTTCCCATTGCGAGCGATTCAATTGCCTGAAGACCAAACATCGCCTTACTCGAAGGAAGGACATAAACATCCAGGGAGCCCAATACTTTCGGAATCGACTCTTCCGCGGGGGCTAAAATAATAAAATCTTGAAGATGGAACTGATTGACGAGCTCAATGAGCTCTTCATTTCCTTCGTGCTCAAAACCCACAATCACGAACTTCGTTCGCTTTGCGAGCTCCTCATTTCGGAGAAACGAAGCTGCGGCCTTAATAAATGCCGACTGAGACTTTTTGTACTCCTGGGACGCAATCATACCGACGACGTAGTTATTGGGATCAATGCCCCACTTGTTTCGAAGGAGTTTAAAGTCAAAGTGCTCGGGATTAAAAATATTGAAGTCTAGACCTGGATGAACGACCCGAACTTTGTTCGAAAGCACCGGGCGCATTTGGGCCACTCGCTTTCTCAAGGTTGAGGTCGGGACTAAAAGCGCATCTACCCTCGAATAAAACAAAGACTGGAATACGTGGCGAATTCGTTTTTGAACTTTTGGACCTTCACTCACCACCACGGGGATCTTTGGAAACTTCATCATCCACGGCAAAATACTTCCCAAATGGTCGGTATCACAGCAGTGAACCAGACCCACCTTGTATCTGCCGATTTCGCGACTCAAAACTTCGCGGAGTTCCCAATCTAAATTTCGACGTGGCGGCTTAGGTAAGGTAGCGACCGAGTTTTTATCCAGCAACATGAGGCGCGAATGAACCTCTGAACCTTCAATACAAATCGCATGCCATCGAAGCTCTCGAGCATGGAGTTCAAAAACATCTTCAAGCGCCAGTTGCTCATCTTCTCCAAATTTTCCATTTAAGAAGAGAAATAGAACTAATGGGATCTCACGGAGAGAGGATTGCATTCTCAATCTCCTCTAAGATGTGATTAGGGTGTATCCCCACCAAACATTGATTTTTTCTTAAATCCTGAAACTGACACAGATTTTTTTCGCAAGGCCAGCAGGAAACTGGGTTGATCTTGACTTGAACAGCGCCTGGCCCGATGGGTTTTGTTCTTCTGGGATCAGCCGCTCCACATACAATTTGAACACGACTTCCACAAAGTGCCGCCACATGGGCAAGCCCTGATTCATTACAAACCGTGAAGCGTGTCTCTTTAAATAATTTCCAGTGGGCCGCAACCCAGCCCCTCCCCGTGTAATCCTCAATCGGGATCCCCCGACGGAACAGCTCTGCGGCGATTTCTTTTTCGGCTGTGCCACCCACTACCACCGCTTTTAACTGATGACGAGAAACCACTTGTTCAATCAGAGAAGCGAACTGACTCGTGGTCCAACGCCTTGAATCGGCAGTAGCCCCAGGCGCCACAATAAAGAAGGGCTCATTTGGCGTTTCAATGGGCTCAATATCAGGCCAATACTGGTAGGGATCAAACGAAAAGTCACCACTTCGGTGCCAGTACTCTTGACCTTCGAACTCAGGCAAACCTTCAGGTTCTAAGAGTTTCAAGTAGGCGTGAGCTCGGTGAGTTCCACTGTCAGTATCAAATCTCATTTTCTCAGTTAAAAGAAATCCACGGGCATCAGCATCGTATCCACGCCTGACCTGAGCACCCGCGAGGAAAAGCAACAGAGCAGTCCCGAATGAATTGGGAAGGGTAATTCCCAAATCCCAGGATCCGCGGCCCTTAATCATTCTAGAAAATTTCCATAGCTTGATTGCCGCCTGAAAAAAGGAATCCCCCTTTTTTTTCGGCAACACAAAAACTTCATCCACCAATCCCTTAAATTGAATGTCTTTTACCCATTCGGTACATACCACCGCAATCCAGGCGTCGGGATAGCACATTCGAAGTACACGATAGAAGGGAAAAGCCATGACTTGATCGCCAATCCAATTCGGCGCACGAACGAGTATGCGCTTCATAGGACCTTATCAAGAGCTACCGCGAAGGAGCCCACCTTCACTTTAGTTTCAATCCGAAGGACATAGTGATGCTCATCATTGGAAATCCAGATCGTATTATCGCGATTCTTGAGCTCACCATTTTGGTAATTCTCTATCCGATAAACGAGGGCATCCCGATCTTTTCCGCCGGCATAAATTCGTTCCGACTTTAGGAAGTGAACTGAAGTTTCCCAAGGCTTACCATCTAAGATCACCGGGAAGCGAAATTCTGTATTGGGATCCGAGGGGAGCTTCACCGAACGCATAAAGTAAATTGAGGAAAGTGGGTCTTGAGACCAAGGTTTGATCTCATAAGTTTCTTTTTGCTCATGGAATCCTTTTTCGACATGGTCAATCCGGTTCCAAAAGAAGCTGTTATTCTTTTCATAGTCATAGAGCTCAATCAACTTCCGACTTTGCTTGGACTCATCTAAGTCCATAGTGTAGCGGTGTGAAAAAAGCCCGTCCGCATCCCAATAACTATTTACGGTGTCATCGACTCGATAAACCAACTCAAAGAATGGAACTGTTTTAATTTTGGCCTGAATCTGAAACACATTTCGATCCGAAACCTGTTTCTCGGGAAGCACCGAGAGCTCAAGGTGTGCTGCCGTCACTCCCACATAGCGGACATCATACTTCAGCTTTTCTCCAACCTGAAACGGCATGGGATCAGGTCTACGGCTCGGAATGACTTTCGGTGCAATCGTGACGACCGAACTTTTCTTCTTTTTGACTTTCTTCTGAGGAGCAGCCACCGTTCCCAGAGCGGGAGCCGGAGTGGCCGAGGGGATCTCTTTTACTTCAAATTTTTTTGCAATATCTTCAGACATCTCCCGGCCAATGTCGCCTTCATCAAATTTACGAAGGTTATTAGAAGTCGCGCAGGCCTGAAGAAGAGCCATGATTCCGAATGCCGCAAAAATGCTGCGAGAATTTGATGAAGTCATGGAATAAGCTTAAGGCTTACCGGGACTTATTGCAAACGTTCAAAGATTGGAGCAAGCGCATCAGCATTGGAAATCGTGCGCCGAAGCACAAAAACTTGAGGTGCCCTTGGCGCATCCATCTTCACCCAGTCCTTTTCCGTAACCGCAAGGATGGCTCCCTCGGCCTGCGCCTGAGCCATCAATTTTTTGACCCACTCAGGATCGATTCGCGCATGATCAGGAAGCGCAATCATTCGCATTACTTTTACCCCGTGTTCGCGATAAAAATTTTCTACTTCCAGAGGATCGGCAACCCCGCATAAAATCCAGACCGGCTGTCGAGGAAGCTCTGCAACACTCCAGTGAAGGGGCGTAGCTTCGAGGAAACGTGCGGTCGGCTTCCCTTTCACCTGATACAGAAAATCGGCTTCTTTCGCAGCTGCATCAAAATCTCGATAAATCACTTCATCGCGGGCTCGATCGGTCACCAAAAGAACATTGAGCTTCGTCTTGAATTTTAGATTTTGAAATCCATCATCAAAGATCAAAAAGTCCACACCCTGCTCTAAAAGCTTCTTTGAGGCAAGTACGCGATCTTTCGACAGACACAGCTGAACGCCCGGCACCGCACGGAGGATTTCTTTCGGCTCATCCCCAATCCGTTCCGCAGACTCCTCGGCATTTGCGAGATGAAATTTCCCTGAATAGCGGGCACCAAATCCTCGAGATACCACACCCACTCGATAGGATCGTTTTTGAGCCTCGCGCGCAAGAGCGATGACGAAGGGAGTTTTACCCGCTCCCCCTGCTTGAAGGTTTCCAACCAAGACCGATGGAGTCTTGATGCTTTCACTGGGAATCCATCCGATAGCTTGCAAACCCCGGCGAGCACCGTTAATTGAAGACCAGATGAAGGAGCCCGCACCTAATAGGAGGTGGGACTCTTTTTTTCGATACTTAAGCGGCGGCTTTTCAATCCATGATGCAATTTTCTTTGCAACCGCGAGGGGCACATCTGCGTTGGGAACCAACTCTTTTTTCAGAGAATCCCCTGATTGCTGAAGGCTAATGAGTTCAGCCTCACTCTCGCAGAGCCGAAAGAGCTCAAGCGCGATATGCTTTACTTTTGCATCCATTCCTATGAACTCTCGGTAAATGGAATCCTTCCGTCTTTTGGCCCCCAGAAGAATATTCGGAAGTCCAACAGGACCTGCATAACGAACGATGAGCTTAAAAATCATCTCGGAGACAGGACTCACTTTATAAAAAATAACCGGCACACACGCCAATACTGCGGCCTCTAGGGTCGAAGTTCCGGATTTAATGAGCCCCAAGCGATTGCGACCCAAAACCTCTCGTGACCCGTCATTAAAAAATTCATAATGCACTTTCTCATTCGAAATTAGCTCTCTTTTAATCAGTTCAGCCCCAACTCCGCTTGGAATCGGAACCTCTGCAATAATTCTTTGATGAGTTAAATCTGAAAGGGCTGCGAGCGTTCCTGGAATTAAGGGTAAGTGATATTTGAGCTCCGCCTCTCGGCTACCGGGCATGACGGCTAAGCGAATTCCCTCTGCGGTCATCAGGGCTTGCTTATGAATTTCTTTTTGAAACAAATCGGCAATCAGCGGGTTTCCCTCATAGATAACGGGGATCCCGTAAGACTCATAGAATTGCTTTTCAAAAGGAAAAATGACCCAGACCCCATCATAGAGTTCACGGATTTTTTCGACCCGACCCTTACGCCAAACCCAAACCTTGGGTGGAATTCCACTGATCTTCAAAGCAGAACTCAATTGAGGAATCTTTTGAATTTCCTTCATTAAGGAAAAATGAAAATCCGGATAATCAAAAGTCATGATGACCTCTGGCGGATTTTCTTTCAGGAAGGCGAGCACCCTTTCCTTTGTCTTTTTGATAAAGGACAGTTTACCGAGAACCTCAGTAAAGCCCATCACTCGAAGCTTTTCCGCTTCTTCGATGACTTGAAACCCGGGGATGGATCGAAGCCTCGGTCCTGCGATTCCAAAAAACTGAAGCGACCCTTCGGGGTAGAGGCTCATCAGTGCGCGGACCACTTTTTCTGCTTGAAGGTCTGAGGAGATCTCCGCGGCAGAAACAAATATCTTCATTTTACGCAGCCGCTCTCGCTTTTTCGAATGAACTGAAGGAGTCGTTGCACTTCTTCAATTTCACCGTATTGACTTTGAATCTCGAGCAAACATTGTTCTTTCATCACGTCTGGACGCTTCCAGAGTTTAAGCGATTCGTTAATCGCCATGATGGTTTCATTCTTAAATCCACGGCGACGAAGTCCGATAATGTTCGCGCCCTTAATCTCTGGCGGACGATCCCCCACCACTACCGCGAAAGGAGGCACATCTCGGTCCATCAGTGAGCGTCCACCCACGTAGGCATAAGAGCCGACCCGAATAAATTGAATGATTCCAGACATTCCACCAATATTGGCGTAATCCTCGATCGTCACGTGGCCCGCTAAGTTTACGGAGTTAGCAATGATGTTGTGGTTCCCGACAATTGAATCATGACCGAAGTGAACATAGGCCATGAGTAAGTTATGGCTTCCCAAAACGGTCTTTCCACCACCCTGAACTGTACCAAGGTTCAGCGTCACTGATTCGCGAATGGAATTATGATCTCCAATGATGAGCTCAGTGGGCTCACCCTTATACTTTAAATCCTGAGGAACTGCCCCGATAGATCCAAAGGGGAAGAACACATTGTGCTTCCCGATCGTCGTGTGACCATCCACCACGACATGACTCACGAGCTTTGTTCCCTCGTCCATTTTTACATGAGGTCCGACTACACAGTAAGGCCCCACTTCAACGTCATTCGCAAGTTCAGCTTTCGAATCAACCAGTGCGGTTGGGTGAATCTTAGCCATTTGCTTTACCTACTATAAGATTCGCCATGAGCTTCGCTTCTGCTACCAACTTGCCATCAACATAGGCTTTCCCCATGAAGGTCCACATACTGGTTCGGCAACCGGTCACTTCCGTTTCAAATCGAATTGAATCCCCTGGAGTAACGGGAACCCGAAACCGTGCGCCATCAACACCCACCAAGAAACACTGAAATTGCTCATCCCCTTTTTGAAGGCGTTTGATCATGCTTGGGTACATGGAGAAACTTGAAACCTGTGCCATCGCTTCAATAATCTGAACGCCTGGCATGATCGGCATTTCTGGAAAATGCCCAGTAAAATACGGCTCATTCATGGTGACATTCTTCAGACCAATTACTTTAATCCCAATTTTATTTTTAGGATTATCATCGTCCATCGCATTGGGCCCTGAAATCTCAAGAATCCGATCCACCATCAAAAAGGGATAGCGATGGGGAAGGAATGCCTGAATTTCTTTTTGCTCTAAATAAAAGGGAGATTTATTACTCATTTTTTGCGACCTCGTTCGCGTAAAAGTTTTTGCTGAATCGCAAGGATCTTATAGTGCTCTTTCATAGGACGAGCGGGGTAACCGCCAATCTCTGAATGGGCTGGGAAATCTTTCGTCGCAGCCGAATACGAAGTCATCATCGAGTAGTCCCCAATGTGAACTTTATTCGCAAGCCCTGCTTGAGGCCCCATGATGACAAATTTACCGAGTGACGAGCTTCCCGCAAGTCCCGCACATCCACAGACCACCGATCCTTCACCGATCTCTACGTTGTGACCCACTTGAACTTGGTTATCGATTTTTGCGCCTTTTCGGATGATGGTGTCGCCGAAGGTGCCGCGATCCACCGTAGTGCCGGATCCGATCTCCACATCATCTTCCAGAACGACGCGACCCAAGTGATAAATTTTATAGTGGCCCACGGTCAGCTTCGTCTCTGGATCCGTTTTCGGTGCATATCCGAATCCATCTCCACCAATGACTGTGCTTGCGTGAATGCGGCAATGCCTTCCAATCACCGTCTTTTCATAAAGCGTCACTTTCGGAAATAGCACGGAGCCTTCTCCGAGTTCTGAGTTCACGCCTAAATAGCAGTGGGGGTAAATCACCGCACCGTCGCCAATTTTTACTCCCGCCTCAAGAACAGAAAATGCACCAATCTTCACGTTCTTACCGAGCTGAACGCTTGGGTCGATAATGGCGGTCGGATGAATCTCTGATTTTTCGATCGGGACCTGATGATCATGCGTTGATAAAAGTTTTGATACTTCTGCAGTCGCACGAGCCATGCTCGAGTACGGATCTTCACACGCAAGAATAATGGATGACTTCCACTGCGGAAGGTTTGCTGCACGCAAGGGCTCCACAAACGCAAGCCCCGTAATAATGACACCCGCTCGGGTCGACATCAAGTCAGCCTGATAGTGCTTTGAAAAAAAGAAAGCGACATCATTCGGCCCTGCCTCATCCAAGGTGGAGAGACGCTTTAAAGCCAAAGACGCAAAAAGCGCAGAGGGAATGGCCTCTTCGGCATTCACCATCTGCGCTTCACACCATTTTGAAACTTGAGCTACTGTAAACATCTTTGAACCCAAGTCATCAGTCGGGTCTTAATTGACCGACTTCAATACTTCCTCTGTAATGTCTGTTTTTTCGTCAGAGAAGATTACGATATTATCGTTCTTCTCAAGAATAAGGCTGAAACCTTTTTTCTTAGCAATTTCAGTCACTCGCTCACGAATTTTATGAATGATGGGCTCACTCATTTCTTGCTCTTTTTTCTGAATGTCAGACTGTGACTTTTGAAGAAGCTCTTGGTACTTCATGAATTTCTCATGAAGCTTACCTTGTTGTTCTTTTTTCGCTGAGTCACTGAGTGCTGCTTGTTTCTTTTGAAAATCTTCTTGGGCTTTCTTCAAAGAAGCTTCTTGGTCTTGAAGCTCTTTTTTCTTCTTGTTGAAGGCGCCTTCAAGTTCGGCACGGGCTTTTTTACCGGCTTCTGAACTCTGAATGCACTTCTGCATGTCTACGATTCCGATTTTTTGGTCCTCTGCGCGAGCGATCCCCGCATTGATAACCAGACTGCAAATAACGAAAGTGAAAGTTGCGATTTTATTCATGTTGTTGTTCCGTGCCTTTCTTTTAAACACAATATCCTAAAACGGTTGTCCGATAAAGAAAATGAATGATGGGCTCGACTCGAGCTGTCCTGTTGTGGCGATTTTTCTCTGACCCACCGGGAATCCCCATTCGAAACGAAGGGGGCCCAAAGGAGAGAACCAACGAATCCCAAACCCGTAGTTTTGGCGTAATTCATAGGATTGGTTGCTATCGATACCTGGAATTCCCGCAAAGGAATTACCGATATCATAGAAAATGACCCATTTAATCCCTGCTTCTTTAATGAGCGGATGCTCGATCTCAAAGAGGGAGTAAAACTCAGAAACCCCACCCAGTTTTTCAACGGTATTGGGATTGGTGCTGGAATCAACCGATACGGGGGTCAGGCTAAACGCATCAAATCCGCGCATATTCCAAGGTCCACCCAGAAAGAATTTCTCGGAAGGCGGGATACCACGGCCCCCCGTATTCATTAACGCACCCATTTCAGTGCTGTTCTTGAAAACGAAGTTACCGATGAAGTTATTGTAATAGCGGTTATTGAAGATGAATTTTGCGAAATTCTTCACCCCGCCCAAGCCCGCAATCTCGAGAGAAGCATTTTGGTAGTTTCCATCGGTGGTTTCAAAGCGGTTATTTCGCTTATCGCGGACCACACTCAGGACCACACTGGAGAGGATCCCTTTATCCAGGGAGTCATCTGCTCGAAGCGGGATCAAGCCTGCGGTCGGAGTGGCTGCAATTTGATTCGCACGGTCGGTGGCGTAATTGGTGAGCACTCGAAGCTGTTCGAATTTGTAAGTCAGGTACCCTTGAACATCATCCGAAAGTGGATAACCGGCTTTTAGGTTAATTCCAGAACGTCTGATCAGGTAACGATCGGGGATCGGAGAGTTTGCCATGAATAGGTCAAAGCCCGCACTCCAGTTCGTGTCCCAAGCATAAGGATCTAAGAAAGAAAGAGAGAAGCTTCGAACCAAGTCTTCTTTACCCCACTGGGTTTCAAAACTCAGATTTTGACCGCGACCAAATAAGTTGATCTCTTGAATTTTACCTTGAAAGAAGAACCCTTGCACCGAACTGTATCCCGCTCCGAGAGTCACACTTCCTGTAGATCGTTCTTTCACAGAAATCTCGATGTCGACGACGTCATCGCGACCCTTACGAGGCACCTGGTTGAATTGTAATTCTCCTGGGGCAAAAAACCCGAGGCGTTCAACCCGCTCTTTTGAAATTCGAAGTTTTGAACCGCTGTAAAGTTCGCCTTCGTAAATGCGAAGCTCGCGTCTAATGACTTTATCGTAGGTTTTAGTATTACCTAAGACTCGGATCTCGCCGAAGTAAACTAGGCTCCCTTTTTCAAAACCGTAATCCATACTGACGGTCTTGGCTTCATCGTTGAAGTCCATTTTTGGAATTACGTTTACAAAGGCATATCCGAGATCTTGATACTTTTCAGTGAGTCTCTGAATATCGGCATTTCTACCTGAAATCGTGAAAGTTTGACCTTCAACTAACTTGATCTCTTTTTTCAGCTCATCTTTCGGGAACAACAGATCACCACTGAAGTCGTAAGAACCGACTGAATACTGCTCACCTTCATCCAGGTAAGTAGAAATGAAGACATACTTTTTGTCTTCGCTAATCGTGACGACCGGATTTTCATGTCTAAATTTTAAGTATCCGTTTTCGAGATAGTAGTAAGTCAGACGTTGAAGATCGGTTTTGAAGGATGCTTCTTTAAAAGTTCCAGAACTGGAAAGAAAGCCCATCGAGCTGCCTTCTTTGGTTTCGCCAAAAACGCCTTTTAATTTCTCGGTCGTGAAGTGCTTGTTATTGAGGAAGATGATCTTCTTGATTTCGACTTTATCGTAATCAGAGACCTTATAGACGAGCTTTACTTCACCGTCTTTATCCGTGCGCACTTCATGCGTAATTTTCGCAAGGTAGTAACCTTTTTCTTCGTATTGTTTTTGAAGAATTTCAATGTCGCTTTGGACTTTATTCACGTCCAGGATGGACCATTTTTTTACCTTGATCGCATCTTGAAGATCAGAAGTGGAAATCTTTTCATTCCCTTCAAAAAGGATCTCATTGATCACCGGGCGCTCTTTGAATTCAAGCGTGAGCGCAATGCCCTTAGGACTTGAATCCTTACTGATGACGATATCGTCAAAGTAGCCCATTCCATAAAGGGACTCGATATCAGAACGAATGGTTTCCGCACTGAACTCTGAGCCCGGTTTAGAGAGGATCTTTTCTAGAATCGCATCGCGTTCAATGCGCTTCAGGCCAGAGGTTTTGATCTCCGTGATCGGAGCTGCAAAGGCGCTGTAAATACAAAAGCTTGATGCAAAAACTATCGTCAAAAATTTCACGTAGATTTGGTCTTATCACGAACTTACGATTTTTCCATCTTTCATCGTGAGGACCCTTTTCATGCGACGCGCCACATCAAGATCATGAGTTACAATGAGAATTGCGATTCCGAACTCTCGATTCAAATCGAGCAGAAGGTCGATCACCTTCTTACTATTTTCAGAATCTAAGTTCCCGGTCATCTCATCCCCCAAAAGGAGCTTAGGCTTCAAAATGACTGCGCGCGCAATGGCGACCCGCTGTTGCTCTCCCCCGGAGAGCTCGCCCGGCTTGTGATCCAAACGGTCTTGAAGCCCCACAAATTGAAGGAGACTCTCGGCCTTCTGAGAGGCCTCCTGCTTACTCATTCCTGAGATCAGGGCGGGCATCATGACATTCTCAAGTGCGGTAAACTCAGGAAGCAGGTAGTGGAATTGAAACACAAAACCGAGGTTTCGATTTCTGAAATCAGACAGCTCCTCATCGGAGAGCTTCCAAAGATTGGTGGCCTTGGGACCAAAGAATAAGTCTCCCGAAGTCGGGCGATCGAGAGTGCCGAGCATTTGCAGCAACGTAGACTTACCCGCTCCAGACGACCCCATGATCGCCACACAGTCACCCGCCTCAAGGTCAAGCGACACGCCCTTCACCACTGAGATTTGTTCTTTCTCTTTTACGAATTCTTTAAAAAGATTTCGAGCTTTTAGAATCATGTTGTCCACCGTAGCCCCTCAACCGGACTCCTACGCGCAATTCGAGCCGCAGGCCCCACCGTTGCTAAAAAACAAATCACAAAGGCCATTAAACCAATCGCACACCACTCTGTCCAGCGAATGACCACTGGCAAATATTCCAGATGGTAGACCTCGGCCGGAAGATGAATGAACTGAGTTTGTCTTAGAATAAAAATCGTAATCAATCCGAGAATCACACCCAAGAAGGTTCCCATCAGTCCAAAAAATGAGCCGATAAAAGAAAACAGATAAAACTGATCACGTTGGCGAACGCCGAGCACCCGGAGGATTGCGATTTCTTTTTCTTTTTCATAAACCATCATCAAAAGCGCACTGATGACGTTGAATGCCGCGACGATCATGATTGCCGTCAGTAAAACCGTGATCACCACTTTTTCAAGTTTAATGGCGTAAAGGAGGTTCTTATTGAGCTGACTCCAGTCCCGTACCCGGTACGGGAACCCAAAGTGCTGCGACAACTCTGCTGCCACCGTCTGAGCAGAATCAGGATTCCTTAACTTGATTCGGAAGGAAGTAATAAAATCTTTCGGCTCACTGAACACGAGCTTTTGAACCGAGGGAAGGGGCGCATAGGCGTACTTCGAGTCGTAATCATACATCCCTAAGTGAACGATGCCGACGACCTTAAAGTCTTGAACGCGAGGCGAACCAAATCCGGAATCCTCTTCCTCTTCCACTCCTGAGAAAGGAATAATCACCCGAACGGTATCGTCGCGACTCACACCGAGCTTTTCCGCAAGCGCGCTTCCGAGAACAATTTCACCTTCATTTTGAGGAAGAACACTTCCAGGATTGAGTCGGTCGCCAACAGAAATGACCGAGCTCCAATTACTGAGGTCCACACCCTCAAGCGCACCGCCTGCCACTCCACTTGGGCCATTGAACATGACTTCACTCACGAAAGAACCCGTGATGTCTTTTATTCCAGGGGCGAATTCTCGAATCTTTTTTTGGAGCGCATCCTTGTCGCGAATCGGGCTCCCACGAGTGTAGAACAAAACGTCACCCTGAGTTCCCGTAATGACCTGCGTGAGTTCGTTTTCAAACCCATTCACCACACTCGTGACCACGAGAAGTGCAAGAACTCCTACACATACTCCCAGAATTGAGATCGCTGTAATGAAGGACAAAAAATTCCCGCGACTCTTCGAGCGCAGAAAGCGAGTAGCAATTTCAAGGGAAAGCTTTAGACGGCGCAATTAGTGATGCTCGTTCTCAAGGTAGCGTTCTGCATCGATCGCAGCCATACAGCCCGTTCCGGCCGCAGTGATCGCTTGACGATAAACATGATCCGCAACATCTCCAGCCGCGAAAACGCCTGGAATTTCAGTTTTGGTGGTGCCCGGTTGAACGATGAGGTAATCCGCATCGGTGGTCTTCAATTGATCCTTGAAGAGCTTGGTATTCGGCTGGTGACCAATCGCTACGAAGAATCCACTTACCGTGAGTTCACTCATCTCGCCTGTTTTTAGATTTTTGAGTTTAAGGCCGGTCACTTCTTGATCACCAATAATGTCTTCGACCCCGGTGTCGTAGATCACTTTCACTTTTGGGTTCGCAAGAACGCGATCCTGCATCACTTTAGATGCGCGGAAGGTGTCGCGACGGTGAATGAGGGTGACTGTTTTTGCAAAGCGAGTGAGGAAGTTTGCTTCTTCCATTGCGGTATCTCCGCCGCCCACAACAGCAATGTCTTGGTTACGGAAAAAGAAACCATCGCAAGTCGCACACGCAGAAACGCCACGGCCCATGAGGCGTGATTCGTTTTTAAGTCCGAGCAATTTTGCTGAAGCGCCGGTTGCGATAATGAGTGTTTTGGTTTTGACTTCAGAACCATCCGCCAGAGAAAGCGTGAAGGGTCTTTTCGTGATGTCTACTTTTTGAACGTCGCCTTGCTTAAAGCGAGTTCCAAAGCGCTCTGCCTGCTGGCGAAACGCAACCATCATCTCAGGACCCTGAACTCCGTTTGGAAATCCGGGGAAGTTTTCCACTTCACTGGTGATCGTGAGCTGTCCGCCGGGCTGAGTTCCCTCTACGCACAATGGGGTGAGGTTCGCTCGAGCCGCATAAATCGCAGCTGTGAGTCCCGCAGGACCCGTTCCGAGGATAACAACATTCTCAATTCCATCTGCAGGCGAAGAGGAAGTAACCGGGGTTCCGCTCATGGTGTGGATTCCTATTATTTATTTTTTGATTTCAGCAACTTCATCAAGACTGATGAATTCTGCGTTGTCTGCGTCGTCTGGAAGCGCTTCAATGCTCGCTTTCACTTCTTTATCAGAAACCACGTTACGAACGAGGTTCTTATCGACCATACGGACATCAAATTTCTTATCTTGGATAGCTTCGTGAAGTAATGACATAGGCTGTAGATTTACTGGGAAACCCGGGGGAAGTCAATCCCAAGTTCTGGAGTGATTTGGTCAGACAACTTCGATAGGAACGAAGCCCGACATTGATTTGGGAATAAGCCGAACCCCCATTTGCTCACATCGGGCACGAATCGAGGGCTCTTCGTAACGACTGGTGACCAAAATCGACTGGGCCTGAATCCCTAATTGTTCTATCAGATCCAAGCCAGACTCAGCCACCCCTAAAATCTCATAATCCATTAGAAAGATCGCTTGGTCGAGCTCTGCAAATGACTGGCTGTAATACTTTTGGAGCTCCCTAGGACCCGAAAAGTGAAGCAATTGAACTCCGCTACCCGCCAGCCCGGCTGAATCAAAACGCCCTTTCCAGATTTGGTGAATGGATTGGTCGTCGTCGAAGACGATCACCTTTGAGCCTGAAGGAATTCTAAGCTCGGGAACAAACCAATCAGGAGCTACCTCTCTTGGAAGATCGATGGTGACCGTCGTACCCAAATTAACCTTGGATTCAATTTTCAGTGTTCCACCAATAGCCTCTATTGTTTCCTTGGCATGAGCTAGGCCCAATCCAGACCCACCCTCTTTATTGAATGTGTTACCCCGAACCCCAACTTTTCCCAGCAACGGTTCTGGAATGCCCTTTCCATTATCTTTAATGCAAATCTCAACTTTACCCTGGGCACCCTCCCGAAGTGTGACATCAACCTTACCTGCATCTAAAGATAGAGACTCGACCGCATTATTAATAAGGTTTGAGAGGGCTCGCTTAAACTCTGGAACATTTATTTTCGAAAAGAGCCCGTAAGAAGATCGAGTTTGCTCAAAACTAATGGAGATGCCTACCTTATTTCGAATCTCTAA
>CAIOKW010000302.1 GCA_903858975.1 Oligoflexia bacterium
GCACCTCCCTCAGGGCCTAGATCAATCACGTAGTCTGAATTGGCAATCACATCAAGATTGTGCTCAATCAAAATCACGCTCTTACCGCGCTCAACTAAATGGTGGAGCACTTCGAGGAGCTTGAAAACGTCATCTTGATGCAGTCCTGTCGTGGGTTCATCCAAAATGAATAGATCCTGTGTGGGTTTATTGCCTTCCTCGCAGAGTGCTGCTGCGATTTTTAGGCGCTGTGCCTCTCCGCCGGAAAGGGTGGGCCCAGGTTGGCCGAGTTGGACATATCCAAGGCCCACATCTTTTAAGATTTGAAACTTACGTCTGAGATCAGGATATTCATAGAAGAGTTCATGGGCTTCATCAATCGTGGCCTCAAGTAAGTCAGATACGGATTTTCCTTTGAACTTCACATCCATTAAAGCCTTAATAAAACGTCGCCCCTCACAGTCTTCACAGGGCAGCTTTACTTCAGCCATAAAGTGCATATCGATTGAAACTTCGCCTTCACCTTTACAGGTTGGGCATCGGCCGCCATCCACGTTAAAAGAAAAAAATCCAGCCGTATAGCCTCGGGCAAGAGAGAGTGCTTGGTTGGCTAAAATCTTACGAATTTCATCCCAGGCTTTTAAGTAAGTAGCTGGGTTCGAGCGAGAGTTTTTACCAATCGGCTTTTGATCCAAGAGAATTAAATTTTGAATACCTTCGTGACCGCTCATCTGTTGATAGGCTCCGATGCTGGAGTCATCAAATTCCTCATCGCTTTCTTCCTGAAGCGCTTGGGTTTGCGAAAGATGAAGGGAAAGCGCTGGGGCAAGGGTCTGGTGAACGAGAGTGGTTTTACCCGATCCGCTCACACCCGTGACGACGACCACTTTGTTCAGTGGAAATTGAACGTCAATATTTTTGAGGTTATGTTCGGTACAGCCCAGAAGTTTGATTTCCGGGGTCTTGTTTTTTCTGAGGGGATGCCGGCGAACGGCTTTCATTCCCTCAGGCAAAAGAAAGCGACTGGTACGTGCAGTCTTCGATTGAGCGACTTCTTTTGGTGTGCCCTGAGCAACGAGGTTGCCCCCTTTGCGTCCTGCTTCAGGCCCGAGTTCGATAATCCAATCGGCGTCTTTTAAAATTTTAGTTTCATGCTCAACGACTACAAGCGTATTTCCCTGGTTTCTCAGTTCACGTAAAATATCGAGCAAGCGATCGGTATCATAAGGATGGAGTCCAATGGTCGGTTCATCCAATACATAGAGTGTTCCGCAAAGTCCATTCCCCAAATGAGTGGCAAGGTTAATACGCTGAAATTCTCCGCCTGAAAGTGTGCGAGCCAAACGATTCAACGTGAGGTAGGGGACACCCACGCGGCACAGAAACTCGAGACGCTTATTGATTTGCGGGTAGAGATCTTTCAGAAGGCTTTTTTCGTTAGCGTTTAAGATGAGCCCAGCGAACCAAAGGCGAAGCTCATCGACGGGGAGCCTTAAGAGGTCCGCAATATTTTTTTCGCGCACTTCAATCGCGAGCGCTTCAGGCTTGAGTCGTGAACCATTACAGCTTTTACATTCAACAGGACTTTGATAGCGGCGAATGAAAATACGAACATGGAATTTATATTTGTAACTCTCAAGCATTTTGAAAAATGCTTGAACCTGAGTCCAGACAAATTTTTTGTGACTAGCACTGAGTTCAGAATAACTTTGGGTGGGGCGGATCCCTTGCTTTTTACATTCGAGTAAAAATTCTCGAAACTCATCTTTGGAGGAGGGTTTATTGAGTGGGTCGATTGCTCCTTGGCCCAAAGTGCGCCCGGGACTCGGGACGACTTTACGCTCATCGAGATCTAGCGTGAATCCGAATCCATTGCAGGTCTCGCAAGCGCCGAGGGGGCTATTAAATGAGAAGAGATTTGGAGTGGGTTTCGTATAGCGAGCACCGCACTCGAGGCAGGCAAAACCCGTTTGGTAGAGTTTTTCTTTTTTAGAATCAAGATCCAGAAAAAGTACTTTTTCATGTCCGTATTTCAGGGCTTGTTCGAGTGAGTCTGAATAGCGAGTCAGCGTATCTTGGTCGATGGCATTTAAGGTTTTTAATTCTGAAAAATTAAAACGATCCATTAACAGATACAATTCACCATTGAAGAGTGCCTGCGCAGTAATTCCTTTGGGTAGGGGTTCATCCAGAAGAAGCCAATCTTGAGATTTCGTCCAGTAAACTCGCCTGAACCCCTGTTCAGCAAGAATTGTGAAGTAGCTTTGAAGAAAGGTTCCTGATTTGGTTTTGGAATCACTTGAAAATGCAAGGGGCGATAGGAGTGCGAACTTTTTGCTAAACCCTTTTTCTAATATCTCGCGCCGGAGTTGATCAGGTGTAACGTCGATCACTTTAGATTGGCAGTTTTTGCAAATGAGGGACCCCATTTTTGAAAAAAAGAGCCTCAGAAAATCAAGCATTTCCGTTTGAGTTCCCACTGTGCTCCGTGAGTTCATAACCGTGTTTCTTTGCTCAAGGGCAATGGCGGGAGGAATGTTTGAGATCGAATCGAGCTCGGGCTTCGGCATTTTCTCTAAGAATTGCCGAGTATAGGTCGAGAGACTTTCAACGTAACGACGTTGGCCCTCGGCATAGAGGGTTTCGAATGCGAGCGTGGATTTACCACTACCCGATAGGCCCGTGACCACTGTCAGCTGTTTTTGTGGAATCTCGAGATCAAGATTCTTTAAATTGTTTTGCTTTACTCCGCGAAGAGTAATGGGTGCGTTTCGATTCATATAGGATTTGGCCAAGTGCCTAGAGTTTAAACACTGTGGGGGGCCCTCCGCAAATAAAATGGGGTCTCTTCTGCACTTATAGAGTACTTGATTGAATTACTTGCGATGGTACGGAGATTGCTTATAGGACCGCGGAAGGAAGCGTCATTATGGACTTTTCAAAACACAAATGGGGCCACTACGCCTGGTTCTTCGGTGGATTCTTAGTAGGGCTGACTTTAATCAGTTTAGGGCACGCTGCATTGCCATCGCGAGCCACGCCTAAGACGAACACTCATAAGGCACTCACTTCGAATGCCCTGACGGAAATGAACGGCGGAAAGGCTCAGGCCCCCGATCTGGATCCAGGGTTCACGAGTTTAAATTCATTGGAGTCGCAATATGCCGAATCCTATGATCAGCAACAGCGTTTAAAAAGGGCTACCTCTCGCGTTGCGAGTGGGCAGTTAAAATCGATGAAGAAATTGAAATAGGAGATTTTATGAAAATGAAGTTTAACTGGGCCTTAGTATTGGGTTTGTGTTTGAGCAGCAGTGCATTTGCCGCAGAAGGGCAGTCCTTCCGTTTATACTCAGGAAGTCTGTCACTGTCGGGAAAGAAGATCTCGGTAGATTTACGAGTCGATGAGGCAGTTCAGGAACAACGATTGGGTGACCCTGAAATCGCAGGCCATGGATTTATCCGCCGTTCTTTAGATGTGAGAATGCTGGAAGGTAGCACTTCGTGCGATCGCTCGATCTTACTCGAAAACGGTGAGTTCAAAACGTGTTCGGGTCTTCGAGTGCGCTTGTCTCATCCTGAGGCCTTGTTGAGTGATAAAAATGTTTCAGGAGCCTTGCAGCTGACTTCCTCTGAAGAGTCGATTGGAAGCTTAAATCTTGAATTCTATGCCACTCAGGCAGGCATTCACGAAGGCTCGATCGATGAATAAGTCCTTTTTGATTTTAATCATGGGCGCATGTGCCTTGTCTGCGTGTTCCGCGGATAAAAGCACTCTGGCCATTCCGGGAAAAGCGGGGCCAGATACGGCGGTCGTGATCGAATCTTCAAATCGTAACAAGATTAAAAATCATTCGGGTGCCGAGGTTCAGCCCGACCAGGGGGATGCGCCCGCGTCCCAGGGGCCTCATGATCTTGCCATCATAAAGCTGATCCGAGAGAGTGACTTAAAGAGCAAAATAAAAGAGATCGAACTCCAGAACAAAGTAGATTGCTTGGGGCCAAGGCTCAGTCAAATTCATTGGATGTGCATGAATGGGCCAGCTTGTGGGTTTTCTCTCGATATTACCTGTGTTTCAAAGATTGATACCTTCAGTTCAAATGATCAGATTTTGAGAGTGAGTTATTTTGGAACGAGTGACTCTGAAAAAGGGACTGCTGAGTTTGAATCGGTAGCTCCCACTCTGAAACACTACAAACTTGAAGAGACGAGTTCAAATCTTTAAAGCTTAAGAAAAAAGTTCCGGATGTTCCGTGAACTTACGCATATCTCGTGCAATTCTTGAAGCGTGTAAGCCATCGATGTATCGGTGATCAAAAGCTCCGCAGAGGCGAACAAAACGCTCGAGTCGGGTCTTGATGACGACACCTGATTCATCGGTCTCGTAGACGGGTGCTTTATAAATAGCTCCTACTGCGACAATCGAAGGGATTCCTGCTGGAGGAAAAAGGGCAGGGAGTGCAAAATCAAGGCCCAAGGATCCGACGTTTGTGATCATGAGCGATCCAAAAGCGTTTTTGGGAATCCCAAGAAGGGGGCTCCAAAGATTGAGGGTTGAGATGACCCATTTCAAAATTCCTACTGCCGCCGACTGAAGAAATCCGGGAACGAGCGAGCTGATTTTCTTGATTCCTGAGAATGCGGGATCGTGTTCAGCGCGAATTTTCCTTGCTGAAGCATTCAACTCTTTGGCGATTTCAATCACTGATTTTCGATCTGCATCCCGAATCAGGCCCGAAGATAGGTCATGTCGATGTTTGAGTCCAAGGTCAGCCCCTTCATCTTCAATAGCCACCTGAAATGAAAGGTCCACGGAAGTCCGAGGATAGAATTTTCCGAATCGGAGTTCACAGTTGAGTTCGGGGTGGAGTCGCATCACTTCGGCAAGCATCTTGCCTAAAAAATGGGTGATGGTGAGTTTCTCGCTGGTTTGGCCCCGCAGCGTTTCTAGATATTCTAGCGCCCGCTCAACATTGAGTTCAAGAACACCATAAATCGTCGGGTTATTGGGCGCACCCCAGCTGCCGAGCGCTAGGCGGCGAAATTTGGTTGCAGCCTGTGGTTTTCCAAAGGGTTTATTCTTCTGAATGAGCGACATATCTTTAAAGATTGCACGAAAACCAGGAATGCCGCGAGTGCTTTTTGGGGGCCGGCACTCGTCAATCCCTTGATGGTCAGGCCTGTTCGTTTATGCTAAGGTGCTGGTATGTCATTAGAGTATTCTACCGCATCCGTTCTTGGGTCTCTTGCTCCTGCATTTTCTTTGCGGGGTGTCGACGAACAGGTTTATTCGCTGGATTCATTTAAAGACCAAAAAGGGCTCTTAATTGTTTTTATGTGCAATCACTGTCCCTATGTGATCGCGGTACATGAACGTCTGAGTGCTTTGGCTCGAGAGTTTGCTCCCTTAGGAATCGCGGTGGTGGGGATCAATTCGAATGATCCGCTTTATCGAGAGGCCGACAGCTTTGAGAATATGAAGCTCACCGCGAAGGAGTGGAATCTTCCCTTTCCTTATTTGTTTGATGAAACACAAGGCATTGCAAAAGCTTATGATGCCGTGTGCACCCCTGACCCCTACCTCTATGAAAACCAAAATGGCGAGTTCAAACTCCGATATCGCGGCCGCATCGATGATGCGTGGAAGGATGAAAGTCAGGTCAAAGAACAAAGTTTAAGGCAAGCGATGCAAGCGCTCATTTCAGGTGAAGTCATTCACTCGGATCAAATTCCGTCCATGGGTTGCAGTATTAAGTGGAAGGAACTGACTGCTCAAAAGTTGAAAAAGTAATATGAAATCCATCATCAATTCTAAGACTGCTTTTGCTCGATTTAATTTATTGAATCTCTCTTACACTTTGCTCGTCATCCTTTGGGGAGCCTTTGTTCGGGCTTCGGGTTCAGGAGCGGGGTGTGGAGATCACTGGCCCCTTTGCAATGGAGAGGTGATTCCCACTCCAGAAAAGTTGCAAACCCTGATTGAATTTGCCCACCGAGCAACGAGTGGTATTTCTTTAATCTTAGTTGTGCTTGGTTTCCTGTGGGCACTGAAGCTCGCCGAAAAACACTCGATGGTCAGGAGAGTGGCCTTCATTACGGTGATGGCCATCATCCTCGAAGCCTTGCTGGGAGCGGCGCTCGTGCTTCTAAAACTCGTCGAATTTGATCAGTCTCTTGCGCGAGTCATTTCGATTTCACTCCACCTGGTGAATACCTTGTTTCTGTTGGCGAGTGTTACAACGCTGACCTACATCTCTAGAGAACTCAAATATTTCGGCCCCATGAAGGATCGATTCATTCCTCGATCCAAACTTTTTTGGAGTGCGGCGATCGTGTTTGCTGTTTTAGGCGTAACGGGGGCGATCACGGCTCTGGGTGATACTCTTTTCCCATCTGCAACACTCATGAGCGGAATGGCACAAGACTTCAAACCTGGTGCCCACTTTCTGGTCCGCCTGCGTGCGATTCATCCCTTCTTGGCAATGCTTTGGATCGGTGTTGTGTTTACCTGGAGTCGAGATTTAGAAACACTTGATCTCAAAGGAATTCGCGCCTTATTGCTCGGACTCGTCATCACCCAGTTCTTGGTCGGTTTTTTGAACTGGGCACTGATGGCTCCGAACACACTCCAGTTATTGCATCTTTTAGTGGCTGATTTGGTTTTTATCTCTTTATGGATTTCAGGATTGAAGTATGAAACTCGAGAAAGTTGTATCCAGGCCTAGAATTGGGCTTTGGGTTTTTATTTTTATTCTTGGATTGGTCGTGGCAGGCGTCATGGCGGCCAGCTACAATGTCGAGATTATTCACGATGTAGATTGGGAAGATACGCCCTGGGGTAAGATCATCGCGGGTTCGCTTGGTTTTATTGGCATTATGGGTGCGCTGATTTTATTCTTTGCGCGCCTCTTGCGTGAAATGCGAATCAGTCAAATTCAGGCTGATTTTTTGGATCGAATTTCACATGAGCTGAGGACCCCACTTGCAACGCTGACCTTGGTTTCGGATCTCTTAAAACACCCCGAACACGAAAGGTCCAGCGATGAAATCGAGAGACTGTGGAGCTCTCATGCCATTGAGCTTGAGCGTTTAAGAACAGATGTGGAGCTACTTTTACAAGCTGCGCGTCTACGGGAGTCTCGTTTAAAAGTGAATCTTGAAAAACTGGATGTGAATCAATGGCTGCAGGATCACTGGCAGGGGTTTCAGGATCTGCTCGGTCCCGGAGCTGAGATTAGAATGAC
>CAIOKW010000303.1 GCA_903858975.1 Oligoflexia bacterium
ATCACTTTATTTTCGCAGACTACATTTTCAAACGACGAGCTAAGTTTTCGTTGATCGCTTCCAAGAACGGTTCTGTATTCAGGTACTGACCCGCTTGAACTTTCTCACCGTAAATACAAACGGCTAGATCCTTCGTCATTTTTCCGCTTTCAACCGTTTCCACACAAACCTCTTCTAGGGTTTTTGCAAAACGCATCAAGTCCGCATTGCCATCCAATTTTCCGCGGAACTCAAGACCTCTGGTCCAAGCAAAAATCGATGCAATTGGATTTGTCGAAGTCGGTTTACCTTGTTGGTGCATACGGAAGTGACGAGTCACGGTTCCGTGAGCGGCTTCTGCTTCCATGGTCTTTCCATCTGGAGTGAGAAGCACTGAAGTCATTAAGCCCAATGACCCGAAGCCTTGAGCTACGGTATCAGACTGAACGTCACCATCGTAGTTCTTACAAGCCCAAACAAAGTTCCCGTTCCACTTCAGAGCAGACGCAACCATGTCATCGATCAAACGATGTTCATAAGTAATGCCAGCAGCTTCGTATTGAGCTTTGTAGTCTTTTTGGTAGATCTCTTCAAAAATGTCTTTGAAGCGGCCATCATATTTCTTTAAAATCGTGTTCTTGGTAGAAAGATAAAGAGGCCACTTCTTTTGAAGCGCCATTTTAAAACAGGCATGTGCAAACCCAACGATCGACTCGTCGGTGTTGTACATTCCCATCGCCACACCATCTCCCTTGAAGTTGAAGATCTCAAAGTTCTGAGGAGCAGAACCGTCTTCTGGTACGAATGTCATGGTTAACTTGCCCTTGCCCTTAATCACCACATCGGTTGCGCGGTATTGATCACCAAAAGCATGGCGTCCAATGATGATCGGTGCAGTCCAGTTTGGAACTAAGCGCGGAATATTTTTACAAACGATGGGCTCGCGGAAAACCGTTCCATCTAGAATGTTACGAATAGTTCCGTTCGGTGATTTCCACATTTGCTTTAACTTGAACTCTTTTACGCGTGCTTCGTCTGGAGTGATGGTCGCGCATTTGATACCGACATTGTATTTTTTGATCGCTTCAGCCGCTTCGATGGTCACTTTATCGTCTGTAGCATCGCGATTTTCCATCCCCAGGTCGAAGTATTTGATGTCGATATCAAGATAAGGAGTAATGAGCTTATCCTTGATGTATTTCCAAATAATTCGGGTCATTTCATCGCCATCGAGCTCTACTACTGGATTCTGTACCTTAATTTTAGACATGGGGTGATTGTCCTTTCTTGAGATCTTGATCTCGGAGTTCTTTTCTTAAAATCTTGCCAACATTGCTCTTTGGAAGCTCTTCTCGGAATTCAACATATTTTGGAAGCTTATAGCCCGTCAAGTTTTGCTTCGCGAAAGCTTTCACTTCATCGACGGTGAGTGATGGGTCTTTCTTGACCAAGAACACCTTCACGGCTTCGCCTGACTTTTCATCAGGGACACCGATTGCGGCCGCCTCAAGTACTTTGGGATGGGTCACCATCACATCTTCTACTTCGTTCGGATAAACATTGAAGCCCGAAACCAAAATCATGTCTTTCTTACGATCCACGATCTTGAAATAGCCTTCATCATTCATGTAGCCCAAGTCTCCGGTGCGGAAAAAGCCATCCTGAGTCATGACCTTATCGGTTTCGTCCTGACGATTCCAATAGCCTTTCATGACTTGAGGGCCCCGGATGCAAAGCTCCCCAACGAGCCCATGGTCTAACTCAACTCCACTGTCATCGAGGATACAAACCTCAGTCGATGGAAGCGGAAGGCCAATAAAGCCATTATATTCCTTGATGTTCATCGGATTGATGCAAGCCGCTGGTGAAGTCTCGGTGAGTCCATAGGCCTCAATGAGCGGAGTCCCAGTCACTTCTTTCCACTTCTCAGCCACCGCTCTTTGAACGGCCATTCCGCCTCCCAGTGAAACCTTGAGAGCAGAAAAATCTACGGTCTTAAATTCAGGGTTATTTAGAAGCCCGTTGAAAAGCGTATTGACCCCAGTAATAGCCGTAAACTTCCACTTTTTTAATTCCTTCACAAATCCAGGAATGTCGCGCGGATTGGTGATCAGTACGTTCAATGCGCCCACGGAGCAGAAGATCATGCAGTTCGCAGTGAGTGAGAAAATATGATAAAGCGGAAGCGGAGTGATGATGATTTCCTCACCCTCTTTAATCAAGAACTGAATCCAAGCTTTGGCCTGAAGAAAGTTTGCGATGATATTCCCGTGGGTCAACATTGCACCTTTTGAAACACCCGTAGTTCCTCCGGTGTACTGAAGGAAGGC
>CAIOKW010000304.1 GCA_903858975.1 Oligoflexia bacterium
GCCCAACTATGCAATCCATTCAAGAAATAATCCATAAATCCGAAAAGTAACGGTGAGATCCCTTTTGTTTGCCTTCATTGGATTTTTATTCTGTTCGCACCTAGCTCTAGGGAATACACCCACTCAGACCTTTCGGCTTGATGGATTCACAGCATTTCAAGGACACTTTAATCCGATTCCAGTCTTGAACGCTCATGAGGTTTATTACTCAGCCAATTTTCAAAGCCGAGTTTTTTTACGTTTCAATCTTCCTGAGGGGAAAACCCTGTCACCTGAGGGTGAATTTTTACCGCTGATCGATGAAGACTATTTAGTTTACTTGAGAGATAAAACAGGAACCCGTTATGCTGTAATCTTTTCAAATGTGGATCCGGCTAGCCGAGTTCGAATAAAAAATCAGATCGAATCGAAGTTTAAACAGGCGCCACCGCTCATCGAAAGTGTTTCAAATTGGCTCATTCCCAATTCAAGTGCTGAGAGTTCAACTTCATCATGCGCTTTGAACGGGACGCTGATTCCTAATCACATCGCAGGCAGTGTGAAGGCTCTTTCGGAACAAGAAGAAACTCAGGCACTCTTTAAAGTCCTGAGTGGCTGCACTTCTGGGTTCTTTCAAGGCCTTTGGGATGCCAGCGGTGGAATGGTAACAGGCATTGCAAAGGGCGCCTATGGTTTAGTCACGGACCCTATCGGCAGTTGGCGTTCTATGAAATCAGGCTTTGAGCATGCCTATGAGTTCATCCGACACTTCCAAACGAGCATGAAAAGACTCGGGGCCGCCTTTCTAAAAATGCCGCTACAAGCAAAAGCAGAGCTCCTTTGCAGCTTCATTACTTCGATTGGTGCCGGAATTGCGCTCACTATTTTCACGGCTGGTGCCGGCGCTGGTGAACTAGCCGCTCAGCTTAGCTCCTTTATCAATCGAATTTCCAAACTGAGCGAATTCCTTTCTTACTTTTCAAAGCTCGGGGACCTGAAAGCGGTTCTCGGGGAACGTTTCCTCTCTGTATTTGCAAAAGGCGGGATTACGGCTGAAAGACTTGAAACCATCGAGACTTTTACCCACGAGGGAATTCCTGAACTCGCGAAACAGGCGGCACTATGCGGAATTTAAAATTATTTCCCCTCCTCATTTTAATACTCATCCCAGAGCTCGCTTGGTCTTATTCCTGTAAGTCCCTTGATGAGGCCGCAAAATTTCTCAATACCAAAGAATGGATGAAGACGAGTCGTGAATTCAGAATCGCTAAGAAAGGTGAACCTTTCATTGAGCTTTCCTCAAAGGAAGCGGCCACTAACTATGCTTATCGATTTCCAGCCTTCGACAAGTTCGGGTTTGGAAAACCCAACGCACTTGAGTGGACCAAAGTGACCGGAAGAATGGAATCTTCACTCCTTAAGGGTAAGACCATTGGCTGGGAGCGGAAACTTGAAGACGGCAGCTGGGCCAGAATTCGCATCGACTACTCCCCCGAAGCCGGAGCTCATTACAATATTGAGATGCGGGTTCCTGGGGAATCAAATAAGTTTGAGATGCACAAGCTCTCGGTTCATTTTAATTGCGCCGATCACAACTGCACGCCACAGGAAGTGCTTAAAATGGCTGAAAAACTAAGTAAATAAGAATACCTGAAGCTCCTCACGGAGCTTAGGGCGATTACTCATCGTGACGATCAAGACTCACAAGGCTTGTATCGCATTTACCGGCGAAGGTGTGCTTCTCAGCTCTTTGCATAGGTGCAGACTCAAGCATTCTTCGAATTCCAGGAACGTTCACTTGAACCGCAGTCTTCACCTCATCAGGGCTTGGATGATGAGAGTAACCGAGCTCAAAAAGAATCGACCAGATTCCATGAGTCTGAAACGCATAATCTTCATAAGTTCCATCTGCGGGGTAGATGACTTCTGTGGAGTTCCCCGTTGCATAATGACTTTCACGAGTCGCATCCGCTACGAGTCCCTTAAAAATACTTTCATAACCGGTGGTCAGATCATGAGTTGAAATACCCCAAGGATAAACTACAGCTGGAGAATAAGTATGTAAGGTAGCCGAAGTGACAATGTTTTTGTCTGCTACAAACTTTGCAAGGGCCGCGGTCGATTTCAGAGTGAAAGGGCCTTCGGTCCCGCATGGTCCTGGATAATTTCGATTAGGATCAAACGAGGTGCCTTTTGCAGACTCCCGGCGATCCTTCGCATTGTATCCTGTGATATTCAAGACGGGGATCACAAACACCGTCTGATCTTTGACGGGGTTCTCGGCGATCTGGCGAGCAAAACCTAAGGCTACTTCAGTTGAGCCATATTCATTTCCATGGTGGGTGGCGACTACTAAGTTGTTGATCGCTCCTGAACCAATCTGAAGACCCAAAATCTTATCACCTGAATCACTGTCCCCAAGGGTGAACAACTTCGCATTTTGCGGGAACGCTTTTGCGAGCGCGACTAAAAAAGTCTTCACCTCAGCGTATTGGCGTTTTGATGAACGACTATAATCAAGATCAATTCCAGCTCCAAATGAAGCTGTCGAAGTCAGGATTCCACAAAAAATAAGGGTAAATAAACGCGTTGAATTCATGGTCGCTCCTCCTTGAAGCAAAATGGCGCCGTTCATGGTGCACAATAAAACTGTTCCTATATTTCAATTCCAAATTCATCA
>CAIOKW010000305.1 GCA_903858975.1 Oligoflexia bacterium
GAGTTCAGACGTGTGCTTTCCGATCTGTAAATGAGCTTCTGTATTTGGCACTTCGAATTCGTAACCCTCGTCCCCTGATTGCGGTCGTAGTCCTTTTGTCATCGATCAGTGGCTATGGGGTCTTCCGGATTCATCAGTTTCAAGAGCTTCAATCCAAGCACGCCGAGTCCCCCCGCTTTCATCTGGCTTTGATCCAGGCCAACATTGGTGATTTTCTAAAAGTAGCCGCCGAACAGGGCACTGGGGATGCCATGGGCCAGGTACTCGATCGGTACTTAAACTTAAGTAAAACGGCGATCGAATCAGCTCCCACTCCGGATGCCTTTGTATGGCCCGAAACGGCATACCCTTCCATTTTTGATCGACCCGGGACATCAGTTGAGCTCAAGATGGAAAATCGCTTAAAAGACTTCCTAGCCCCCATTCAGTCACAATTCTTTTTTGGCGGTTACGATTCAGATCCTCAAGGCGTGGAGTACAACTCCCTCTTCTTCGTTAACCCCGCTGCACACTCTAAGCAGATCTATCACAAGAATGTTCTACTCATGTTTGGTGAGACCCTGCCATTTGCAGATGCTTTTCCTTCCATGAAAACTTGGTTTCCGACAATGGGCTTCTTCGGTCGTGGAAAAGGGCCTGAGGTACTTGAGATCTTGAATCGCAAAGGTGAGGTGTTCAAGTTTGCGCCCTCGATTTGCTATGAAGGCCTCTTTACGGATCACTCCGTGAATGGGGCCCTCTTGGGTGCCGATGTACTCTTGAACGTGACGAATGACTCTTGGTTTGGGCCCGACGGGGAACCCTATCTCCATTTGGCACTCACCCAATTTCGAACCATTGAAACGAGACTTCCCCTAGTTCGATCAACCAATACGGGAATCTCGATTGCACTCGATCCAACAGGAGAAACTCTGAGCGCGACAAAAGTGTTTCAATCGGAAATCTTAAAAACATCGATCCAAAATCGAATCATGCCCGAACCCCCCTACCTCAAACTCGCGAGGATCTATGGCGCAAACTGGGCCGTTCGATTACTCCAACTGATCACCCTTTATTTCATTGGGACTCTGCTCATTCAGCATTACCGGCAGAAGAGTAAATGGATTTAATTGAAGACTCAAACATTTTGCAGGTGTACACACTTTAGTCAGTTTTCGACTCTTTTTTCCAATCATATCAAGCCCCCACTCTGGCACAGCTACTGCATTATCTATGAGTGAAGGGTAATGTGAGGGAGACTATGAAAAATATTAAAATTTTGGTTTTAACGGTTATTTTCGGTGGAATGCTCTCTGCGTGCGGTAATACCCAGCATGTGCCTGACCAGTTTCTGATTCAGTCCAGTGGTCAGAGCAGCCAAGCCGGCAATAACGGTTATATGTCTGCCGACCTTCAGTGCTCAGAAGATGTGAACATTGCGAGCAATACAGGGACTTTGTCTCAGGACTACCGTGGATGCCACTCCGATCGCGGCCCAAGCAGCGTAAAGCTTTTTAGCTCAGATCGAACTAGCCAAAGCGTATGCGTGTTTCCTGCGAGCCGAGGACGCGCAATGGTGAATAACCCGAATGCGCCCATCACTTCACGCTATATCTATCAGTGCACGAATGTGACCAGCGCTGGAGCAGAACTGAACTTTGCTAATTTGAATTTCGATTCGGTTTATGTCGTAAAAGCATCTGATGCAGCTTTGCTCTCTTACTGTATTGCCTATGGAAATATCAGCGCGTGCGCCAGCCAATCAAACCTGACCGTTGCTTTCGGTAGCCTTTAAGATCTAGTGAATGTTTCGTCGAACCTTCTCGTTTAAGAACGCCTCTTCTGGCTGCTCTTGAACTGAGTCCCCGAAAACTTCTTTCTTCCCGTGGCGACACATCTGGACCAAGTCCCCATCGCGAGTCGGGAAAACGTCGATAATCTCGATCTGCGTCTCATCTGCGGTATCTTTTGCAATGACCACATACCAAAACGATTGGTCATGCTCGTAGTGCTTAATGAAATGATAAATTCTCTTTGCAGACTTCGGTAGGTAACTCCAAAGCTCATTCGGATGTTGAAGGGTTTCTTCAAGACACTTTTGATAAAATCCAAAATCTTCCACCGGAATATCCGAAACTTTTCTACTCTTGATGATCAATGCGCGAACTGAGTCCGCTTCCGTCCAAGGCTCCGCCAGGCGATCAGAACTCTTTTGAACGACTTCTTCACTCTCGGCCTCAACAGTTTCGTTTTTAGCCTGAAGAGAATTTTCTTTCACGACTCTCATTTGGTCTCCACGGCGAAATACATCGACGAGATGGCGATCTGAGGTCACAAAAGCAAGGTACAAAAAGCTCGGCTCATTTTGAAGCATTAAACAAATGGCAACGGCCCAAACTTTTCTGTTTTCGGGCTGATATTCTGAAATTAAAGTATAGCGCTGATCACCTTGAGCCGATTTCTCCATCCAAACTTCGTCTGGCTTCTCTAGAGACATCCAGCGAAAATGGGCAAAACGCTCACGTTCCTCACTGTTTAAATCATTCGCCGAAACATGCTTGCCATACTCTCGCTCAAGCTTCTCAATTTCAGGCGTAAAATAAGCAACAATGCAGCTTTCTTCACAAAAAAACCGGCCAACCTCTTCTTCTACGAAGAGTGCCTTATTTTTGCTCGAAATCACTTTATTGCATTCTTCACAGTGAATCTTTGCAGACTTTTGCTTTGAACCGCGTATTTTTGAACTCATCCTTAAGTCCTCTGGGATTTGCTCCCGTTTTAGGCCTAATCCTCAGGCCTACATCTAGTGTGAGACCAATCCTACTCGGTCGTCAATGATAGGATTTTGATGCCTAGTTTAGGCGCTAAAATTTTGTCGTTGCGCTTTTTTGCCGCCCCAGAGACACTAGAGATAAGGGCAGGATGCCCCTGGGGTTTACCCCGTCAGACCATCACTTTAACCCAGGAGGGGTTTTGAGATGATCACTATATCGCAAGAGCAACTCACTACAGTCGAATACCTCATTCAACAGTCAGCCCAGGGGAACCATATCCTCTTTGATCTGGACGTTGTCCGTAAGGTATTTAGTATCCAAACGAAGCCTATGACCGAGGACGAAGCCTATGAGGTTGAGCACCATATCGAGAAGCTCATTACCTTTGAGGGCTATGACAAGCAAAAGGCTTATCTCGAGCAGCTCCCCGAGCTGATTCTGTATCGGGTCATCAAAACTTACTTTAACATTGTGGAGAACAGCCTCTTTGAGAGCAGCCAAGTTCGCCACTGAGATCGAAGGGATAGCACGATGAGTTCAATTAACCCTCAATATTCCAGCTCCCAAGAGTTATCTGAACAGTATCGCGCTCAAACTCGCCAAAAAGAAGAACTACAAGCTCAACATGAGGCTGAGATCGAGAACCTAAAAAAATCCTACTCAGCTGAGAAGGCAGACCTCGAAGATCGCTACGAATCCTCAAATCAGTCTGAACGCCTCGCCCACTATGACCATTTACGGAACCTCAAGTCTCAGATCAACCGCGAAGAGCGCGGGCTTGAGATGCAAGGCCGCGAGGAAATTCGTAATAAGGAAAGAGCCCTCCTTCAGGAAAACGTGCGTACTGATCAAGAGGGACGTTCAAAACTCGATGATACACGGAAAAAATTTGCAGCACTCGAAGAGTATGAACGCCAAAAGCAGAGAGCTGTGACCGATGAGGTTCATGGCGAGCATTTAAAGAATACTGAAATCATTGTAAAAAATAGCGAGAAATCCATCGAGGATCTTCGAAATCAGAAAGAACAATTCTTAGAGGATCAAAAAGGGACGCATAATGCGTCGATTGACCAAATGCAAAATCATTACCAATCGATCCGAGATCAAAAGCATCAACAGTATTTAAAAGAGCTGAATGCCGTGGAAGACCGGAGCATGAAGGACCTCAATCAACGCAAGCTCGCGTCGGCTGAGAAAATGAATCAATTTGAATCAAAAAGCCAAGATCCCTTTTATCAGATTAAGAAGTTCGATTCAGACCTTCTTGACGTCGGTGATGCATTTGTCCTTCGCGTGAAGGTTCCCGAATATGAACGTAAGAACATGAAGGTCCAGGTCTCAGGCCAGGACCTTCAGTTAATCGGGGTCCGTACCAGCGATGAGAAAGCGGTCGACGATGCAGGGCGAACCATTTCTACTCGCTCTCACCAGACCGTTTCTGAAAAATTCAGTCTCGATGCGCCCGTTGACCCTAAATCCGTTTCGGTCTCTGAAGACGGAGAATGGATGCAGTATACGATCCCTAAGTTTGGCCCCCACCATAAGGTCAATGAGCGCTACTCGGTCTCTCCACTCGCAGAGCGAGAACAAAGCCACATGGCCAAGGAACTGGGCTTTGCAGAGAGCCTTCCTCGTCCATCCCTCTTAAACCAAGAGAGCGGTAAGGGAACTTTGAGCTGATCGAGCCCCAGACAAACGCCCCCTATCTAAACTTTAGACACTGTTCCTAATCTTCACACAACAATCAAAATCATTGAGGGATAAAAACTCTCATGATTTCAGTACAGTCCCCTTTTATTTGCCTTGGCATCCTCGTTGCATTCTTACTCGGTGTAAGCAGTAGGTAAGTGAAACGTAAAGAGCAGCAGAGAAGGAATCAACTATGTCAGCAGCAAAAGATCCAAATCAAAATACCACTTTCATCTACTCAAATTTTTATCACCTTTACCGTAAAGGTAAGCTCGCAAACCAAGCAAAAGAAGAATTAGCTCGCGGTGTAGTATTGAAATCAAACAGCATTATTGAAACACCAAAGCCGGCTGAAGTTCATGTGGTTTCTTCTCACCAAACGGAAGCACTCAGTGCCTGGACTCACGCTGAAACGCATTCAGCGAAAAAAGAACTCGCGGAGCACTTACTCACCCTCCGCGATGCTCGTAAAAAACTTTCATTCATGATGCAAGAAATTGATGAGCTTTTAAAGAGAGCTTAATAACAAGTCCCCCTAACCCCCCTCACAACCCCTTCGACCGAGGACGAACTAAACTTCGTTCTCGGTTTTTTCTTTTACTTTAATTTTGATCTCAAAACTCACTTCATTTTTCTTAAAAAAGTCAGCGATCAAAACACTGGGATCCACTTTATCCTGAACCTTTGCCATCATTTCAGCGATCACATTTTGCATGAACTCTTTGCGCACGTTTTTTGCGCCATCCAGAATACTGCTCACAATCTCCTTAGGGAGCTTGAATTCAGAAACCAGTGTCTTTAATGCATCTTCAGTTAAGAAAAAGGTTCCTACCCCGGCCGTCATGAGTTTCTTTGCCCATGACATCGAACCTGCCTGATCTTCACGATCGTCTGGAGTACTCATAGACCTTTTGCTCGCTCATAGAAACTATTCATCATGGACGGCAAAGTGCCCTTCACAATCCCTTTTAGGATAAAACCTGGCACTGAAAAGCTGAATTCGACTTCAAGTGAGTAGGTCACTTTACATTGATTGGGGCCAAGAGATTCAATTTTCCAAGCACCATTGTTGACTTTGAAGAACTCACTCGAGAGCAAGCTCCAATTGACGGTTCCTGCCGCTTGATTTTCATTGATCTTCAGCTTGTAACTCATGTCCTTAGACATCATGGAAAGGTCATACTGCGCCGTAACCGAACCATCGGCTCCTCGCTCAGCTTTTACTTTCTTCATTCCATCGACAAATTCAGGATACTTTTCATAATCAGAAACTGC